>JANYCH010000174.1 GCA_025360395.1 Cytophagales bacterium
TATCCAACTTATCCAGGACCTAGATGATATTGCCCGCTGCGATAATTATATTTCTATTGAAGAACATTCTCTGATGTATTATATCAGGTTAAAATCCAAAAAGAATTATGCAAGGGCAGAGCAATATGATATTCTGACAAACAGCCAGTTGGTTGATATAAATGAAGGAGTTTTAAATATGGATGGATTGGCTGCCTAACCATTCTAAGTTAACCGGCATTTAAAATTCCCATGATTATATCTAGTTTTGGCTCAATAAAACCAAATGGGCTTAAAACAATCAATTAGGTATAATCTTATTATTATCCTGGTTTCAGTTAATATATTGGCTGACCAAATCTCAAAATACATTGTAAGGTTAAATGTGAATGCCTTTGAGGTTATTCCCATTATTAAAAGCTATTTCACACTTACAAGAATTGAGAACTCAGGTGCATTTTTAAGCTTTGGAGATTCTTTCCCACCTTTTATTAAAATTATTTTACTGTCTGTTTTGCCTGTTTTAGTAATAATAGCAGGCTTTGTGTTTCTTTTTGTAAAAACACACTTATCCAAATTGCTTGTAATCGGCTTATGTTTTATCCTGGGAGGTGGGGCTGGCAACCTCTACGACAGATTGGTATATGGCTCTGTTACAGATTTTCTGCACATGGATTTTGTGGTTTTTCAAACAGGAATTTTCAACCTTGCTGATGTATCTATCATGATAGGAATGGCTATAATTTTAGTTGATTCTTATTTGAATAATAAAAAGGAAAAGGATCTTAATGTCTGAGAATGTTTTCTAAGCATGTTTTATCATTTCCGTCGGATCGGTAGCTTCTTTAGGTGCATTCACAATTTGGGTAGGTAACTGAGGGACTATATTTTTGTGAGAAACATCAAATCCTTTTTCTTTTTCACCTTGTCCTTCAGATTTAATTTTAGATTTTTTATCGTTTTTCATAATAGAGAGTTTAATTCTATGTCTATTATAAAATAGTACCACCAAGTTTCTATTTTATTAAATATCCTTTTACAAGGTTATTAAATTCCACAACTTGCCCATTTACCCAATCCTGATCATTTTTCAATTCCTTTTGCAGTATTTCAGCCACTTTCCCAGCCATTTTTAATGCAGCATGGGCATCAAAAAATAAAATTCTAAATCTCCTTGCTAAAACATCTTCTACTGTCCTTGCCATTTCATTTCTTACAAACCATATAACTTCACCTTTTGTGAAGGGATAATCCTCATGAAGCTTTTCTGCAAATTCCGGATTGGAATTTATTAGAAGAGAAATCTTCTCTGCATCAGAACCATAAATACTCAAGGCAGGATTTAATTCCTTTGTTGAATGCCCGTGTATTTTAAAATTCACTGTTTTACATGGTTCGTATACGAGCTTGTTAACTTCTATTGCTTTATCAACAGTTTCTTCTGCCATTTGCCTGTATGTTGTCCATTTGCCACCTGTAATGGTTACCAACCCTGAACCAGAAACAATCAATTTGTGTCTTCTTGAAATCTCTTTTGATGCTTTATTGCTTTTATCGGGCCTGGCTAATGGCCTCAAGCCTGTAAAAACAGACAGTATGTCTTTTTTCTCTGGTACTTTTATTAAATATGATTTTAAATTATCCAGTATAAAATTTACTTCAGCTTCTTGTGGCAAGGGTTCAAGGTCGGCTTTTTCAATACCCGTATCTGTTGTGCCTACCAAAACTTTCCCATGCCAGGGGATTGCAAATAATACTCTTCCGTCAGATGTTTTTGGGATCATTAGGGCTGAGGACCCTGGAAGGAATAATTTATCAATTACAATATGCGTTCCCTGACTGGCCTTTACAATTGGCTCACTTTCCTTTTTATCCATCAAAAGAATATTGTCAACAAATACTCCTGTCGCATTTATCAGAGCTTTGGCCCTAATTGAATATACCTTACCTGTTTCTAGATCGGTTGCCATTACATCCCAAATGCCTGACTGTACTTTTAAAAAGGATTTTACCTGAAAATAGTTGGCTAAAAAACCGCCATTTTCGCTACAGCTTTCAGCCAGGTTAATACCTAAGCGCGCATCGTCAAATTGTCCATCGTGGTAAAGTATCCCATTGGAAAGGTTTTTTGGATTTACATTGGCTAAAAATTTTATTACATTTTTTTTACTTATGACAATAGATTTCCCAAGGCTTAGTTTTCCGGCAAGCAAATCGTAAAGTTTTAGTCCGGCAGCGTAAAAAACAGTTTTCCAAAAGCTATAAGTTGGAATTATAAAGGACTGATTAGAAGTGACATGAGGTGCGTTTTTCAACAGTATGCCTCTTTCTTTCAGTGCTTCAAGTACCAAACCTATATCCCCTTGTGCTAAATACCTAACACCACCATGTACCAATTTTGTACTCCGGCTTGAAGTACCTTTGGTAAAATCTGATTGTTCTAATAATAAAGTACTAAAACCTCTCAGAGTAGAATCCAATGCTGTCCCTAATCCTGTGGCACCACCACCAATGACAAGGAAATCCCATAATTTGGCTGGTTGCTGATTTAATATCTTAACTGTTTCTTTCCGGTCCATATTTTATTATACTGAAAAAGCCATACTTAGGGTTAAGTATGGCTTTAATAAAGAAG
>JANYCH010000240.1 GCA_025360395.1 Cytophagales bacterium
CGAAATTCTCCAGGTTTTAAATCACCTATTGCGATGTTCATAATCCTGATACGCTTAAGATAAGTAACCTCATAACCTTGCTTATAACACATTCTTCTTATTTGACGGTTTAATCCCTGGGTCAGAATAATCTTAAATGTAAATGTATCTATTTTTACGATTGAACATGGTCTTGTTATTTGTCCCATAATTTCTACGCCTGAACCCATCCTGAATAAAAATTCTTCGTTTATTGCTAAATCAACTTTTACCTCATATTCCTTTTCTTTCTCATTTTTACTGTTGGTAACGCTATTGTAAATTTTGCCATCATTGGTCAATATCATAAGTCCTTCAGAAGCCTTGTCCAACCTCCCAAGTGGAAATATTCTCTCTGAGAAAGGCAATGCATCTGCCAGGTTATTTTCAATATTTTTATTCAAAGTGGATTCAATCCCAACAGGTTTGTAATAGGCAATGTATAGATTTGGGTGTCGGGTGGCCATTTTGCAAAAAGTTTAATGGGATGAATTTAAATCCTGATATAATCTTAAGCAATTGTTTTACTTTGAACCATAAATCAATCTTAACATTTTCTGTTGATTAATCCATCTCAAATATTATTTCAATATTGGGGTTTCTCTGAATTTCGGCTTCAACAGGAAGAAATTGTGAATACAGTATTATCTGGCAAAGATGTATTGGCATTACTTCCAACTGGTGGCGGGAAATCTGTTTGTTATCAAGTTCCAGGAATGATCCTAGATGGTGTTTGCATCGTAGTTTCACCGCTTATAGCCTTGATGAAAGATCAGGTAGAAGCATTAAAGAAGAAAAATATCACGGCTGAAGCTTTGTTTTCCGGTCTCCCATATCGGGAAATAGACAGAATACTGGACAATTGTGTTTTTAACAAGGTTAAGTTTTTATACGTTGCCCCAGAGAGGCTTAAATCCGATCTTTTTTTGGAGAGGTTCCAAAAAATGAAGATTTCCCTAATTGCAATTGATGAAGCCCATTGTATTTCAGAATGGGGTTATGACTTCCGCCCCTCTTATCTTAATATTCATCAAATCAGGAGCTTAAAGCCTCAAGTTTCATGTATTGCATTGTCTGCTACGGCCACACCCAAGGTACAGGAAGACATTCAGATTAAATTAAAGCTTAAAAATCCGGTTATTTTCCGGTCGGGTTTCTCTCGCAAGAACCTTAACTTTTCCAGTTATAAAACAGAAAATAAGCTAAAAGATATATTAAGGGATATTAACAGGGTAGAAGGTCAGGGAATAATTTATGTCAGGTCCAGGAAGGCTGCTAAGGAGCTTGCCATATATTTTCAGAAGCAAAGGGCCAATGCAGTTTTTTATCATGCAGGAATGAATTATGCTGACAGGCAAAATGCGATGGATAAATGGCTTAAAAATGAAGCCAGGATAATGATTGCTACCAATGCTTTCGGAATGGGGATAGACAAGGAAAATGTACGCTTTGTCTTTCATTATGATGTTCCTGAGAGCATTGAAGCTTATTACCAGGAAGCCGGTAGGGCAGGGCGGGATGGGGAATTATCTGTTTGTGTCTTATATTATCATGATGCCGACATAAACGTTGCGAAAGAAAAATTGGAACAAGCCTTCCCTCCAATTGATTTTATCCGGAAAGTTTATCAAAATCTGGCCAATTACTATCGTCTGGCTGTTGGTAGTGCCCAACTCGAATCTTTTGATTTTGATATTGATGACTTCCGGAAGACTTATACTTCAGACCTTATGCTGACCTACAATTCCTTGAAAACACTGGAAGACCAGGCATTTATAAATTTTAACGAATCGTTTCATGTACCTTCAAAAGTAACCATTATTGTTTCTTATGAGGACCTTTATGAGTTTCAAATAAAAAACCCTAAGCTAGATATCTACCTCAAAACCTTGCTTCGGTTATATGGTGGAGATATTTTTACCCATTATCTTACAATTTCTGAAAGTAAAATAGCGCGCACATTAGAAACCAGTATATCTGATGTTACTTATCACTTAAACCTGCTTGTGAAGAGCAATATTATTGCTTATGAACCAGCAAATGGCAAACCAAAGCTAACATTTTTGACTGCCCGTTATGACTCAAATTCTTTACCCCTTGACCGTAAAAAGCTGGAAACTCTTAAAAGCAGAAGGCAATCCAAACTTCATGAGATGATTGAATACATTCACACAGAAAGAATGTGCAGAATGCTATTTATTACCGAATATTTTGGTGAACAAACTGGTAAAAGGTGTGGATTATGTGACAATTGCCGGAAAAATAGATTAAGTGATAAAGAACTGTATGACAAATTAATAAAAGAGTGCTTTTTAGATGGTTTCGACCTGAACGAATTTATTTCCTCTAATCCGGCCTATCCAAAAGAATCTATTATAAATACCTTTAAGCAGATAACAACCAAATCAGGTTAAATATATTTATAAACTCATCAATCTTTGATATAAATCCTGAAAGTAGTACCTTTTCCTGTATCGCTTTCCACTTCTATTCTACCTCCGACATTTTCAATCATTCTTTTTACGATATATAATCCTATACCAGTTCCTTCAACATGGGTATGGAACCTTTTGAACATACCAAATATGTGGACATGTTTAGATTTGGCAATACCAAGACCATTATCTGTAAAACATAGGAGTGTTTGCTTGTCAACCTTTCGGGAGGCAATTTCTATAACCGGATCTTTGTCAAGGCTTTTGTATTTTATAGCATTGCTAAGAAGGTTATAAATTATGCTCCGGAGGTTTTTTCTTGAATATTTTACATTTTTTTGACGAAGGTCATATTTTATCTCGGCATTTGAAGATATAAATATGTCCTTAATTGAGAACTTCACTTCTTCGACCAAAGCCTGGATGTTAATGATTTCCTGATCTTCAACATGTTCTTTCTGGATTTTAGCAACTTCAGTAAGGGCACCTATTGTCTCTTTAAACTTTTCTATTGACGTGCTTACCATTTCAAGTATGTTTTGAATCTCTTCATCCTCGGTTTGTAAAGATTCCTGTAAGGTATACATCAGGCCTTCTATATTTGAAATAGGTGCTTTAAGGTCATGTGAAGCTGTATAAATGAAAGTATCAAGATCTGCATTGATTTTCAATAGGTTCTGGTTTGTACTTTCCAATTCTGTCTGCACCTTTTTAAGATTGGTAAGGTCTACCATAGATCCAAGCATCCTGTAAGGGGTTCCATCTGTATGCTGCATTACGTATGCCCGGTCTAAGATAGGGGCATAAGTATCATCTGCCTTTTTTAATTTATATTCATCTGTCCAGAGTTTTTTTCCTTTTTCAATTGCTGAGTTAATTCCCTGAACAACCCTATCCTTATCATCAGGATGGATCTTGTTAAACCAAAATTCAACCGTAGGTTCCATTTGTTGGTCTTTGTAGCCTAAAAGCTTTTTAAAACCCTCGTTCCACCAAACCTTATTTGTTGCAAAGTCCCAATCCCAAATTGCATCGTTTGTTGCAAGTGAAAGCGTTTTAAACCTTTCTTCACTGATTGAAAGCTCCTTTGTCCGCTCAATTACTCTTAATTCCAGTTCGTTATTGAGGTTCAGCAGATTGTTTTGCGCTTCTTTTACTTCCTCATAAGCAACTCTTATTTTCTCTTCGTTGTTTTTCTTTTCAGTAATATCAGCAAATGTAACAGTAAGCCCATCTGCCATTTTTACAGCAACTATTTCCAACCAGCATTTAAGGGTTTTGTGGTAATGCTCCTCATGAAGCATTTTACCAGTTTTTACTACATCGACAAACTTGTCAAACAATTCACCAGCTGTTACTTCAGGTATTTCAGAGCTTACAAATGCCCCAATGGTAGTATTAGTTTTCTTTAGGATTTTCTCACAAGCCTGGTTTGCAAGCATGCATTTAAAATCAATTATGTTGTTAGATTGGTTTCTGATTACCTGCAAAGCAATGATACCATTCAGCGATGTATTTAATATTCCAGAAAACAGATTGTTAAGATTTTTAAATTGGGTTATTTCTACAAATGAAATAATGGCCCCATCAATAGACTTGTCTGTTTTGATGTAAGGCATAATTTTCATCAAATACCATTTGTTGTTTTTTGCACAAATTTCTCTTTCAATGGTAGTTTCTTTGCCGGTTAATATTAAATAAATATCTTTTGATAACCCGTCATAGTTTATATTGTTGGAAATGTGGATTACAGGCCGGCCTATGTCGGAACCAATGAGGTTTATTTGCTCAACAATTGAAGGAGTATATTTCCTTATTGCCTGGTTTTTATCTATGAATACCTGACCTATATCAGTACTTCTGAAATAGTTGTTGAGGTCGTCATTTAATTCTATAAGTTCCTTTATTTTAAGCTGGTGTTCAGAGTTTACAGTATGTAGTTCTTCATTCAAAGACTGTAGTTCTTCATTGGTACTTTGAAGTTCCTCATTGGCGGAGACTAATTCTTCATTTGAGGACTGCATCTCTTCGTTAGAAGTTTCAAGCTCTTCTATTGCGGTTTGCAAGCGTTCTTTGGTGTCTTTTAATTCCAGTTCTATAACCGATATCCTTTCGCTTGCAGATATATCATTTTCTGAAATTTGTATGTTTTTCTTGAT
>JANYCH010000241.1 GCA_025360395.1 Cytophagales bacterium
TATTGGCATTGTTTTTCATCGTTCTCACAGTTATTCTAATATGTGGTTTTTTGTTTGCCCCATGGCTTAAAAACATGGTAGGTAAATGGGCCAGCAACAAAATCGTGACTTATGTTGCCAGTCACAGTGACTATAATTTAACCATTGACTCATTATCAATTGATGGATTTTCTACCGTACAGCTTCACAGGGTAAAACTTGAAAATAAGCTTGGAAAAAAAGATTTCAATGTGAAGAACAAGTATCAAACGGACTGGATTTTGTTCAAAACTAAAAGCATATGTTTTATCGGTGTTAATTGGAAAAACTGGTACTTCGATAAGGGGATCTTGGTAGATGAAATGGTTGTTGATCATCCCCAAATCGAGGTTTACAGGGATAAAAGAAAGCCAAGGGAACCATATGTGGTAAAACCAATGCCCACTTATTTTCTCAGAAATGCAAAACAGATTTTAACTGTTCCAATTATCAGGATCAAAGAAGGTGAAGTTCGTTATGAAGAAGTTGTTTCCAGCGGATCAGGAAAGGTGAATTTTATGCACATTAAATCAAGTATAGATAACTTTAGTACGGACCCTCTCTATATTTCAAATCATCAGGATTTGATCATGAATGCAACTGCCGACTTACTGGACAGTGTAAAAATAGAGATCAATTATAAAGCAGAAATCCAAAGTAAAATGGATGATTTTACCTTAAAGGGAAATGCGAAATCCATTCCGGCTCCTTTGTTGAATCAGTTTTTAGAACCCCTTGCCAAATTCAGGATGAAAAGCGGATTGATTAAAAAGCTCAATTTTGATATTAAAGCGGACCGAAACAAGGCAACAGGTACTTTGGATCTAGAATATGAAAATCTCAAAGCAGAAGTATTATCAAAAGATGATCCTGAGAAAGAATCTAAACTCAAGACATTTATTGCCAATACCTTTTTGAGGGACGATAATAAAAAGGAAGATTTAAAGAAGGGTGATTACAAAAAAGGAAAAATCTCTTACGAGAGAAAGAAGAACTTTTCAATATTTAATTATTGGTTGAATGCTGTTAAATCAGGAATTTTCACCGTTGTAACCGACGTGGATATAGCTAAAGTAAAAAAAATAAAGTCAAAAAATAAAAATTAAAGCAATAATAAATGCCATCCCAATATGGGATGGCATTTATTATCAATTAGAAACGATAACCTGCCGAAATACCAAATCCGGTATTTTTTAATATCGACTGATCACCTGGATTAGAATCATTTGTAGGATAAATATTAACAAGGCCCAATTGTACGTTAAGCTGAAAAGATAATTTATTGGCAAATTCATATCCAAACAGCATGTTTGCTCCCGCATCAAATGGTTTCAGAACCGGATGCGCATCTTGATTTGATTTTGATCCCTTAAATGTGATTTTCTCGGAAGCCCCATTGAATGTTACCTTTCCTCCAACTGCATAGGCAATGTAAGGCCCAAAACCTAGCATTAAATGGCCTTTACCAAGTAATGGTTTGTAAAGGAGGTTCACAGGCAATTCAATATAAGAGATATTAAATTTAGCATTGCTGCTGCTGGCGCCTTTTGTAGTGAACAACAAGTTTGGTTGTAGATAAATATCGGGTACAATCGGGATTTCTACGTTCACTCCTAAGTGATATCTGGCAACAAGGTTATTTTTGAGGGTACTTCCACTACCATCTTTGCCATTTAAGTTTTGAAAATTGACACCTGCCCTTACACCAAAAGAAAACCTGCCTGGCTCGTCCGATTGGGCAATAGATGTGAGATTGAAAATAGAAATAAATAAGGAAATAAATAAGGTGTTTTTCATGTTAACATTGTCTGATTTTAGTAATTATTTTGCAGATTCCTTTTTAGCGTCTTCTTTCATTTTTTCGTTGGCAGATATTAAAAATTCCACCCTTCTGTTTTGTGCTCTTCCAGATTCTGTATTGTTATCGTATTTAGGGGCATCTTTTCCGTAAGCTTTTGTTGACAACCTGGAAGAATTAATGCCATGTTGGGATAAATAATGCGAGACATTTGTTGCACGTTTTTCTGATAATGACATATTGTATTCTTCTGTTCCTCTAATATCAGTATGGCCTTGCACCTGTATATCAGTATCAGGATATTTGTTTAATACAGTTATTGCCTTATCCAGGTTTTTTTTAGACGCTGGGGAAAGATCTGATTTATCAAAACCAAACAAAATCTTCTCATTAAATTCTACAATTATACCTTCTCCAACCCGCTCAACTTTGGCGTCGGGTAGTTTTTTCTTCATCTCTTCTGCTTGTTTGTCCATTTTTCTACCAATCCCGGCCCCGCTCACGCCTCCAACGGTGGCCCCGATAATGGCTCCTAAAGCAGTGTTTCCGGATGCGCGACCAATAACTGCCCCAATAGCTCCTCCACTTGCTGTGCCGATTACTGCACCTTTTTGAGTGCGGTTCATTGATTTACATCCACCTAAAAGGATGCATAAAGAAACTAAATTAATAAATAAAATTTTGGTCATTTTCATAAGCTTTATAATAAATCAAAGAGTAAAT
>JANYCH010000265.1 GCA_025360395.1 Cytophagales bacterium
GAGATAAAAAAGAAGACGGGGAGAAAAATAAAGGAGAAAAGAAAGACGAAAAAGGAAAAGAAGGAGAAAAGGAAGACCAAAAAACCGATAAAAAAGGTAATCCGGATAAAAACAAGGAGGGGGAAGATAACAAAGAGAAAAATAAAGAAGGAGACGAAAAATCCGGAGATAGCGCAGAAAACAAATCATCCAAAAATAAAGAGGACGAAAACAGTGAAGAAAAAGGCAAAGCAGATAAAGCCAGTGAAAAAGGTGACAAGAAAAAGAATACAGAGACTCCAAATATTTCAGCAAATAAAGAACAATTAAAAAAAATGAACATGACCGAACATCAGGCAAAAGCTATTTTAAATGCAATGCGCCAGGGTGAAGTCCAGTATATCCAGCAGGTAAAACGAACTTCGGGAAAGAAACAAAAAGAAAAACCTAAAAAAGATTGGTAATTTTTTGGTTAGCTAATACATGATCTAATGTCCTTATAAAAATTATCTACAAATATTTGAATCATAAATTGAAAACGCTACTTTTGCAAACTATTTAAAAAATCTGTCATGGGAGTTACTCAATTAGCTAGAAAAGGTCGCGTAAATAAGACTCGTTCGAGACAAAGAAAACAACTATTAAAGTTGTTAACTGCTCAACCAGTAATCAAAAACGTTGATGTTGAAGCTATAAAACTGGAATTTGCAAGCAAAAAAGTTGCATCTGCTCCGGTTTCAAAAAAGAAAGCCGCTGAAGCTCAAGCTGCCTCAGCAGAATAAAATCAAAAAATATATGTTGAAAGCATCCTATAGAATATGTAGGGTGCTTTTTGTTTATTCAACCATTGATCGTTTTCCCAATTCTATCACCTGCATATCACTTAATTTCCCTTTGTCTATTCTAAACCTTAACAAGGTCCTGACATGATGAAAGCCATGAACTCCAGCCGCACCAGGGTTTAAGTACAATAAAGGCCTAAACACAGGGTCGCTTATTACTTTTAAAATATGGGAATGTCCGCATATAAAAATATCAGGCTTCATTTCCTGGATAACCTTTTTAACCCTTGCGTTGTATTTTCCAGGTACCCCTCCTATGTGTGTCATAAAAATCTTCATTCCTTCACATTCAAATATTAAATCTTCCGGTAATACCCTTTTTATTATTCCACCGTCAATATTTCCATAAACAGCTTTTAAAGGTTTAAAAAATTCAAGTCTGGTTAAAATCTCCTCATTACCAACGTCTCCTGCATGCCAGATTTCATCGCAAGCCTCAAAATATTGAAATACTTTAGGATCCAGAAACCCATGAGTATCAGATAACAGGCCAATATATTTCATTTTATTTGCATAAATGGGTTAAAAAGTTGTAGGGTAACCGTAAAGTAAATAAATTCGCACCTTTTCCACTGTCAAGAATGGAACTTTATTTAGTTTTAATTGTAGCAATCTCAGCATTTGTTTATGCAATGTTTAAAGCTAACTGGATCAGCAAACTGGATCCGGGTGATTCGACAATGCAAAAAATTGCGGGTTACATTCAAAAAGGGGCCTTATCATTTTTAAAAGCTGAATATCGGGCATTATCAATTTTTGTCGTCGTCATTGCAATCCTAATCGGTTTTTTAGCTGAAGAAAAGACATCGCACTGGCTAATTGCAGTTGCATTTGTTACTGGGGCCGTACTGTCCGGAACTGCCGGTTTTCTTGGAATGAGGATTGCGACAAAAACAAATGTAAGAACAACCCAAGCAGCTAGATTCAGCCTTTCTAAAGCCCTGCATGTTTCGTTTTCAGGGGGAATGGTGATGGGGATAAACGTTGTATCATTAGGGATAGTGGGTGTTGTGGGATTGTTTCTGATCTTGAATAACCTTGATCGCATGGGTCTTAATCCCTGGGAACTATCAAAAGTTCTAGAAGTATTGATAGGATTTTCCCTCGGGGCAGAAAGTATAGCACTTTTCGCCCGTGTAGGTGGGGGTATATATACTAAAGCTGCAGATGTCGGGGCCGATTTAGTTGGCAAGCTAGAAGCTGATATACCTGAAGATGACCCAAGAAATCCAGCTGTTATTGCAGATAATGTAGGGGATAATGTAGGGGACGTTGCCGGAATGGGGGCTGATTTATTTGGATCTTATGTAAGTACTATTCTGGCGACCATGGTTCTTGGGCTAGCTGTTGAGCCGATGACAAAAACTTTTTCTGGGGTGAATCCGGCTATTGTATTACCTATATTTATTGCCGGGACGGGACTTATATTTTCAATTCTAGGTTCATTTTTCGTTAGAATTTCTGAAACAGGCAACCCTCAAAAGGCATTAAACTTCGGCAATTTCGGTGCAGTTATCATGACTGCCATTGCATCCTATTTCCTTGTACAATACACATTTGACGCCACGGTTACTGCTAAAGGTGTAACTATTGACTCTATAAACATATTCTATTCCATCATAATAGGCCTAATGGTAGGAAGTGCTATAAGCCTGGTAATTGAATATTATACCGGCAAAAATTATGCTCCTGTTAAATATATAGCAACACAATCAATGACTGGCGCTGCAACAAACATAATTGCAGGTTTAAGTGTCGGAATGATTTCTACAGCAATTCCGGTCATAATACTTGTAATCGGGATTGTGTCAGCCTTTTCAGTTGCCGGACTATATGGTGTTGCAATTGCGGCTTCCGGTATGATGGCTACAACCTGTATTCAATTGGCTATTGATGCTTTTGGGCCTATTGCTGACAATGCTGGCGGGATCGCTGAAATGAGCCACCTGCCTGCGGAAGTCCGTCAGAGAACTGATGTTTTAGATACTGTTGGAAATACTACTGCAGCTATAGGAAAAGGATTTGCTATTGCATCTGCAGCTTTAACTGCCCTTGCAATGTTTTCAGCTTATATGAATACAACCCATCTCCATGTTATCGACATTTCCAATGCAAAAGTTTTAGGTGGATTGCTAATTGGAGGAATGACCCCATATCTGTTTTCTGCCTATTGTATCAGGGCTGTAGGTTTTGCTGCCAATGAAATGGTGGAAGAAGTAAGGCGACAATTCAGGGAAATTAAAGGCATTATGGAAGGAACTACTGAGGCCGACTATCAGAAATGTATTGAGATTTCTACAAATGCCGCATTAAGACAAATGATC
>JANYCH010000360.1 GCA_025360395.1 Cytophagales bacterium
CTTCGATTTCATTGCTGGAATACACTGGGGCATAAGTATGGGAAAGAGTTTTCATCTCTTCAAAACATAGTTTCACTTCATGAAGTGAACTGGCAGTAGCCCCATTTATATATTCTCTTACTATGGGAAATACCCCCCACATTGAAAAACCTTTAAAAGCCAGGACAATGTCTATCCCAGCCCTTTCTTTGACAGATTTGATTAACTCTAAATTTTTTCTGAATAATTCTTCTTCAAGAACAAAACAAGGGGACGGAATAGAACTGTAATTTGCCATAAAATATAATAGAGAAACAAAATTACTTGCATATTGGGATTAATGACGTTATTAATCTTTTTTTTACTTCTTTCGTATCAAAACTTAACATCACACTATGGCGGATAGTTTATTGAAAGTTGAAACAATGGCAGATTATGCTGCTAAAGGTGAATCTCCTGAGATATTATTTTGGGTTGGTTGTGCAGGGTCTTTCGACGATAGGGCAAAAAGGGTCACATTGTCAATGGTTAAGATTTTGAACCATCTAAATATCAAATTCGCGGTATTAGGTACGGAAGAAAGCTGCACCGGTGATCCAGCAAGAAGAGCCGGCAATGAATTTCTTTTCCAGATGCAGGCTATTTCTAATATTCAGGTATTGAATATGTATGCTGTAAAAAAAATCGTTACGGCATGTCCCCATTGCTTCAATACCCTGAAAAACGAATATCCAGATTTGGGAGGTAATTATGAAGTTGTTCATCATTCCCAGCTTCTCCAAAGTTTAATAGATACTGGATCTTTAAAAATCAGGGGTAATGAAGTTTACAAAGGGACTAAAATTACATTCCACGATTCCTGTTATTTAGGAAGGGCGAATGGTGTTTATGAAGCCCCTAGATTGCTTATTCAGGCTTTGGACGCTGATCTTGTAGAGATGAAAAGAAGCAGGAGTAAGGGTTTGTGTTGCGGTGCAGGAGGGGCACAAATGTTCAAAGAACCGGAAAAAGGTAAAAAAGATATTAACATCGAAAGAACAGAAGAGGCTATAGCTACTGGAGCTGATGTAATAGCAGTTGGTTGCCCTTTTTGTTTAACTATGATGCAGGATGGAATAAAAAATAAAGAAAAAGAAACTGAAATTGGAGTATTTGATTTTTCCGAACTTATAGTAAAAGGGTTAGGTATATAAAAAAGGGTTTCTATTTAGAAACCCTTTTTTATAATAAATTTTTTCAAACTAATTATGCTTGAGATTTAAATGTAGCAAAATGTACATCTTTTACATTTAGCATTGATTCATAAAGTTTTAGGTTATTTAATGCATAAAAGATGTTTTTTCCATCTCTTCTTATTTTAAGAATACCTAGATTCCTCATTCCGCTCAAGTGATGTGATACAAGAGATTGCTCACATTTAACTTTACGACAAATATCGTTTACATTCATCTCTCCGTTTTTGTACAAAAGATGAAGAACAGTAATACGGGTTTTGTTAGCCACCGCCTTGAAAACGATGGTCAGTTTCAACGCTTCTTCTGATTCAGCAACACTTAATTGAGCAGTGGTTTTCATTTTTTTTAATTTATGTGGGTAAACATTTTGTAATATATCCTTACAAAGATAAATATTTGGTTTTAAATATTTTCATTGTTAAGTGTTGTAATACAAGTTTTTAATTAGAGGTTAACACTTATTTTGTATTTTTTTATTGTTTTAATATCAAAAGCTATTAATTTCTTTTATGTGTGTAGATAATTATCTAAGATATATTTTTAATTTATAACTTATTGAAATTTAGTTAACTACATAATATAATTTACTTATATTCTAAAAAATCACATTGTATTTTATTATTAAACTTAATTAATTGAAAAAGGTTGTGGACTAAAACACAAAATAAATATTAAAAGAGAAAACCATCCTAATAATTTCCTTGTATTGTTAATAGGAACCTCTTCAGCTTCTGGATGATTAACACCTAGAAATCTTCCGATAATAAATCCAAAAAATAACCAGTTGTTATATCCTTCAATTGATGGAAACATTAATTGAAGTAAAAACTGAATGCTGGCAATGATCACAGCAGCCATCAACCTGTTTTTTTTGTCCTCAAAAGAACTTGATAAAGCAGAATAAAGAAATAAAAGATACAATGGAAAAGTATATACCATTTCCTCAAACAGGCTGAGTGGATTTAAAATCCCGATTCCAGCAAAAAAAATAAACAATATAAAAAGGCTTTTAGAAATGACAGCATGCTTTTTATGTCCCAACAGGCCATATAAAATATGCCCGCCATCCAGTTGACCTATTGGCAGAAGGTTCATTGAAGTGAAAAATAAAGAAAGGTAACCTGCAAACAGAATCGGATGATGCATTAATTCATAATGAGGTGGAACCAATGCAGGATCTGCTACAAATTTCTCAAATAAAGTAAACAATAAGTTGTCTCCTAAGTATATAACCTCCCAATTGGATGGCAATTTGTTAACATAATCATGTCCATACTGCAGGAATTCAGGAAAAATTGTAAAAATATAATTCTGATCAGGCAAGTGGGTAAAACCATAATACAAGACAATTAGCGCAGCTATAAAACCTGCAAGTGGTCCGGCAATTCCTATATCAAAATATTGTTTGTTGTTTAAATCTTTGGTTTTGATCCTGATAAAAGCCCCCATTGTTCCAATACTAAGAAACAGTCCTGTCCAGAAAGGGATGTAAAAAGGTAAGGAAACATCGACCTTATGCTTTTTTGCCATGAAGAAATGGCCGAACTCATGTAATGTCAATATTCCAAGAAATGGAATGGAAAAATATAGTCCTTTCACAACTTTTTCCCAGTTAAGCCATTCTGAATTATCAAAAATTAATCTTCCAAACTGCCATTCGGTTCCGGCGAGGGTTGTGGTAATCAGGGTAATAAAAAATAAGGTTATTTGTATTAAAAGCGTTTTGTTTTTCGGTTTCATTCCACACATTTCAACAAAAGTACTACCTCTATACAATTTTAACTATTTATAAAATTTTTACGGGTTATTACCTAATTTCGTAAATTACGTGCTGTCAACTTAGCCTTTGATCTGCACCAGTGCCATATTTAGAATTAAGTGTTAATGAATTTTCATGATAAACGTTGAAAAGGAAAGGGTTTTAAGGGCAAAAAGAAATAGGGAATGGAAGAAATGGGGTCCTTATATATCTGAACGTCAATGGGGTACTGTCCGGGAGGATTATAGTTTATACGGTACTGCGTGGGAATATTTTCCTCATGACCATGCAAGAAGTAGGGCATACAGGTGGGGTGAAGACGGTATTATGGGTATTTGCGATTCAATGCAATATTTATGTTTTGCTGTTGGTATGTGGAACGGTAAAGATTCCCTGATAAAAGAAAGGTTGTTTGGCCTTACAGGAAATCAGGGGAACCATGGAGAAGATGTAAAGGAGTATTATTATTATCTAGAATCTACACCGACCCACTCTTACATGAAAATGTTGTATAAATATCCTCAAAATGAATATCCATACGACAAAATTGTTGAAGAAAATGCCAAGAGGGGACGAAAAGACCCTGAATATGACCTTATAGACACAGGGGCTTTTGATGGGAATAAATATTTTGATGTATTCACGGAATATGCTAAAGAAGACGCAGAAGATATTTGCATCAAAATAACTGTTATCAACAGAGGACCGGAAAAAAGTACTATACACTTACTTCCGACTGTTTGGTTTAGAAATATTTGGGCCTGGTCCCAAGATACTTACAGACCAGGAATGCAAGCAATTAAAAATTCAGGTGTAGTAAATATTGAACATAAGGATCTTGGTGGCTATAATCTTTATTATGAAGGAAAACCTGAGTTACTTTTTTGTGAAAATGATACTAACCATGTTCGTATCTATGGCCACAAGAAAAATGCAGGCTACGTTAAAGATGGAGTCAATAACTATTTGATTGATGGAGAAAAGAATGCGGTCAATCCTGCATTAAAAGGAACGAAATGCACATTGCACTATAAGCTGACTATACCTGCCGGAGAGCAAAAAACTATTCATATCAGGATGTCTGATAAATCTATAGTTGAGCCTTTTGAAGAATTTAATCAGGTAATGGCGGCCCGCAAATTGGAATGCGATATATATTATGATGAGCTTCAGAAAAACATTACTTCAGAAGATGAGCGGAATATTATGCGTCAGGCCTTGGCCGGAATGCTGATAACCAAGCAGTTCTATTTTTATGATGTAGACGTTTGGATAAAAGGGGATGCTTTATCCGCACCTCCTACAGAAAGGGTGTATGGAAGGAATACACATTGGAAGCATATTAAAAATATGGAGGTTATTTCCATGCCTGATAAATGGGAATACCCTTGGTATGCAGCATGGGATTTGGCTTTCCATTGTATTCCGTTGGCTATAGTGGATGCTGATTATGCCAAAAGGCAACTAATACTTTTTTTAAGGGAGTGGTATATGCACCCAAATGGACAAATACCAGCTTATGAGTGGCATTTTGGAGATGTAAATCCTCCCGTTCATGCCTGGGCCTGCTGGAGGGTGTATGAAATTGAAAAAGATCAGAATAAAGGAATAGGGGATGTTAACTTTCTAGAAAGGGTTTTCCATAAACTGCTTCTAAACTTTACCTGGTGGGTAAATAGAAAAGACAGTGAAGGGAAAAATATTTTTGAAGGCGGATTTCTAGGCTTGGATAATATCGGAGTTTTTGACAGGAGCCATGCTTTGCCGAAAGGTGGACGGCTGGAACAAGCAGATGCTACAGGCTGGATGGCAATGTATTCTTTGAATATGCTACGTATATCTATTGAACTAGCCAAATTCAACTCTGCGTATGAAGACGTTGCTTCTAAATTCCTTGAACATTTTCTGCTAATAGCTGGTGCAATTGCCAATTTCAGCGGAAGTGATTTAAACCTGTGGGATGAAAAGGATGATTTCTTTTACGATGTTCTCCATACCGCAGATGCGGGATTACAGCATTTAAAAATAAGATCAATGGTAGGATTGATCCCATTATATGCTATTGAAACACTTGAACCGGAAGTTTTGGACAGGCTACCTCATTTTAAACGCAGAATGGAATGGTTTTTTAATTATCGCCCTGAATACAAGCAACTTATATCAATGTGGAAAAGACCTGGTTCAGGAATCAGACGGAGGTTTTCTGTTTTAAAAGGTACAAGGTTGATTAAGGTTTTAAAAAGAATGCTTGATGAATCTGAGTTCTTAGGAGATTATGGTATAAGGGCTTTGTCTAAATATCATAAAGAAAATCCATATACTTTTGAAACTGAGCATGAAAAACTAACAGTTAGTTATCAGCCGGCAGAGTCTGATTCTGGAATGTTTGGTGGGAATTCAAACTGGAGAGGCCCAATTTGGTTTCCTGTAAACTATCTTTTGATAGAATCGCTTTATAAGTTCCATAATTACTACGGAGATGAGTTTACAATCGAACATCCTACGGGTTCTGGAAAAATGTTATCTTTAAAAGAAGTTGCAGATGAATTAAGCAATAGGCTTATCAATATCTTTAAAAAGGATGCAAAGGGAAATAGACCAGTTTATGGTACCAGGGTTAAAACTCAAACTGACCCTCATTTTAAAGACCATATACTCTTTTATGAATTCTTTAACGGTGATACAGGTGAAGGGGTAGGAGCAAGTCACCAAACCGGATGGACGGGACTAGTTGCAGACTTAATTTTCAAAAAATATAATAACAAATATTATTAAGTCGATAATAACCTTGAGAAAGGTTATTTAGCTATAATTTTTCAAACATAAATTGCTTTTGAGAGTGGGAAAGGAGTTCAATTTCCAAACTCCGCTCACCCTCAAAATCATCAACTTAACTAGATATTCATTAAAGACTCACGCCTTCTCATTTTACCAGCTGGTATACCAAACATCATTTTAAATCGGCGGCAAAAATAGGCTGTGTCTTTGTAACCAACTTGTTTTCCAATTTCCCTGATACTGTACTTGGTAGTTCTTAATAAATGAACTGCCATTTCCATTCGTTGATATTCAATGTAATCCTGTGGATTTATACCAGTCAGCATTTTAAAATACTGACCTACATAGTCTTCAGAAACATTCGCTACATCTGCCAAAACTGCATTTGATAAATCGCCGCTTAAATGGTTTTTAATAAAAGTGAATATGTCAATAAGTCGGGGATCTTTGAAATAATTGCTGTTAGTCGCAAGTTGCTCAACAAACAAACGTTTATCAAGAATAAATCTGATGATTTCTATCACAATCATTTCAGCAAAAAGCTTGATAAAGCGTTCTTTACCAACCTTATTTCCCATATTTTCTGTGATGAGGTCTATAATCAGCTGGGCCAGCTTTTCATCACCCTGAACAACAAAAGGTGGTATATCCAGTGAAGTAAAAAAGTTAACAGAATCAAAGACTTTAGCTTCAAGGCTTAAGTACGTGTAGCTTTCCTGATCCTGAGATAATATTTGCTGTGGATTTCTGTTGGTGTTTATATACTTTTCTTTATTATTGATAAAATCCTCATTCTTAAGCTTGATGGTTGTACCACTTCCATAAGTTATGGGGACTAACTTACCAGCAGGAATGAAGAGCACGTCACCTTCTTTTACCTTTTCACTTTCTTTGCCAAAAGTTATTTCACCTTTATGTAATAAAACGACTAAATTTTCAACATCATAAAAGTTTTCAATAGTATGGGTTTTTAAAATTTTAATATTTTTAGATTTTAAGTACCTAACACTTAGTGATTCTATGATTTTATTGTAGTCTTCCATATTAAAATACTATTTAGCTGTTCTATAGATAATTTAGGTTTAGGCAGTTATCCATATATTACAAATATATTTAAACAGAATTGGAATAAAAAAGGAAATTGCATTATTTTTATTTATTAAATTACTTTGCCATACATTATTTCACTAATACAAATTGTCAATGCTTTTTAAAATCTATGAATAGTTAAATTCTGTAAAATACAACATGTAAATTTTTAAGATTTTATGCCATTGCTATTATTAAGTAATTGGAAAGATTTTTTATCTGTTAATTATAAATTCTGTTCACTTAGAACTAAAAATCTTACCCAAAACCGAATTATAGATTAAATTTGCAATCCTTTTCAGATCTACAAAAATGTTAAAAATTATTACAGGCGGAATAGCCAAACTGTTTGGGTCTAAGTCAGACAGAGATATTAAAGAAGTATTGCCTATTGTGGAAAAAGTTAAGGCTGAATATGCCAAACTTCAATCTATAAGCGATGATGAATTGAGAAATCAAACAGCTATTATAAAAGCGATTATCAGCCAAAAGTTATCGGTAATCGACAATAGGTTACTTGAATTGAAAAATAAGCTTGATAACCCTAAAATTGATGTTGCAGCAAAGGAGGCAATATTTAGTGAAACGGATAAACTAGAAATTGACCGTAATAAACAACTTGAAGTTGTATTAATGGAAGTATTGCCTCTGGCGTTTGCAACCGTGAAAGAAACTGCGAAACGCTGGAAGGAAAACCATAAACTAACTGTAAAAACTACAGAACATGATAAATATATTGCCAGTAAAAGGACTGGTGTTGATATCATTGGGGATACAGCTATCTGGCATAACAAATGGAAAGCAACAAATACAGAAGTGACCTGGGACATGGTCCATTATGATGTTCAATTATTAGGAGGAGTTGTATTGCATCAGGGAAAAATCTCTGAAATGGCTACTGGAGAAGGTAAAACACTTGTAGCAACTTTACCCGCATTTTTAAACGCCTTGGCAAGCCGGGGTGTTCATATTGTAACAGTAAACGATTACCTGGCAAAACGTGACAGTGAGTGGATGGGACCCTTGTTTGAGTTTCATGGTTTGAAAGTAGATTGCATTGACAAGCATGAGCCTAATACCCAAGAAAGAAAAAATGCTTACCTGGCAGATATCACTTATGGAACTAATAACGAGTTTGGTTTTGATTATCTAAGAGATAACATGGCCAAAAGCGTGGAAGAACTAGTTCAGCGTAAGCATCATTATGCAATGGTCGATGAGGTAGACTCAGTTTTAATTGACGATGCAAGGACACCTTTGATTATTGCAGGTCCCGTTCCTAAAGGTGATGAGCATGAATTTTATGATTTAAAACCCCGTGTTTTAAAACTTGTGGACGCTCAAAAAAGACTTACAGCAGATTATTTGAATGCAGCTAAAAAAGGCCTGACTGAAAAGTCAGATGACAAAGAGGCAGCATTGGCATTATTCAGATCTTACAGAGGATTGCCGAAAAGCAAACCATTGATAAAATATTTGAGTGAAGGTGGAGTAAAAGTGACTTTGCAGAAAACGGAAAATTTCTATCTGCAGGATAATTCGAAGGAAATGCCAAAGGCTGATGAGCCTTTGTATTTTACAATAGATGAAAAACACAATAGTATCGAATTAACTGACAAAGGAATTGATTTGATCACAAATGAAGGTGAAGACCCTCACTTCTTTATTCTTCCAGATTTATCGACCTCTCTTGCCCTAGTAGAAAAAGATACATCTCTTAGTACTGAACAGAAGTTTGAAAAAAAGGAACAGGTTATTGCAGATTATACAGTTAAAACACAAAGAATACATACGGTTCAGCAACTATTAAAAGCCTACACACTATTTGAAAAGGATGTTGAATACATTGTTGTAGACAATAAAGTAAAGATTGTTGACGAACAAACAGGCAGGGTTATGGAAGGCCGTCGTTATTCTGATGGATTACACCAGGCTATTGAGGCAAAGGAAAATGTGAAAATTGAAGACGCAACTCAAACCTATGCTACTGTAACATTGCAGAATTATTTCAGGATGTACCACAAACTTGCAGGTATGACAGGTACTGCAGAAACTGAAGCTGGTGAGTTTTGGGAAATTTATAAACTTGATGTTGTTGTAATTCCTACAAATACGAAAGCGTCAAGAAAAGATGAGCAAGACAAAGTATTCAGAACCACAAGAGAGAAATTTAACGCCGTTGCTGAAGAGATTGTAGAACTGACAGCAAAAGGAAGGCCCGTACTTGTCGGCACTACATCTGTAGAAATATCCGAATTGCTAAGCCGGATGTTGAAAATGCGGAATATAAAGCATAATGTGTTGAATGCCAAGCAACATCAGAAGGAAGCCGATATTGTCGCGGAAGCAGGAAAACCCGGAACAGTGACTATCGCAACCAACATGGCTGGTCGTGGTACAGATATAAAGTTAACGCCGGAATCAAGGGCTGCAGGCGGTCTTGCAATAATAGGTACAGAAAGACATGAATCAAGAAGGGTAGACAGGCAGTTAAGGGGTCGTTCTGGCCGCCAGGGAGATCCGGGAACAAGTCAGTTTTTCGTTTCTCTGGAAGATAATTTAATGAGGCTTTTTGGTTCTGAAAGGATTGCAAGCCTTATGGTGAGAATGGGAATTGAAGATGGCGAAGTGATCCAACACAGCATGGTGACCAATTCGATTGAGCGAGCCCAGAAAAAAGTAGAAGAGAATAACTTTGGAATGCGTAAGCGTTTATTGGAATACGATGATGTAATGAATTCTCAGCGTGAAGTTGTTTACAGAAGGAGACGCAATGCACTTTATGGAGACAGGCTTCAGATAGATGTTTTAAACATGATCTATGATTCCTGTGAAAACATTATTGGATCTTACCACGCTGGTGGCAAAGGTGAGTATGAAGCTATGTTGCTCAATACCATTACTATATTGGGTGTTGAACCACCTTTTTCAGAAGAAGAATTTGCTAAACTGAAGCCAGAGCAATTAACTGAAAAATTATATAGTGCTGCTTTAGAGCATTATAACCATAAGAA
>JANYCH010000002.1 GCA_025360395.1 Cytophagales bacterium
TACATAACCGGTTTCAAACTAAACACGTTAAACTTGGGAATGTGGCTTTTCTTTTGAAAATTTGTTTCATGATTAGTAAAAGTATTTTCGGTCTGAATTGTTTTCTCCTGTTATTGGCTAACTTCCTTACCGGTTGTGGAGTATATTCTTTCACTGGAACATCCATATCACCCGACATTAAAACCATTTCGATTCAAAATTATACTAATGAAACCGGATTAGGTCCCAGTAGGCTGAGTCAGAATTTTACAGAAAAACTTAAAGAGTATTTCCTGCAAAATTCAAATTTGAAACTTGTTAAATCAGATGGTGACATTCAAATCAATGGAAATATTACAGGTTACATTTTGGCTCCTGTCGGAGCACAACAAACCACATCTCAATTTCAGACTGGACAAGCCAGCAGGTTAACTATTTCGGTAAAAACCAGCTTTCAAAATGCTGTTGATGAAACTCAGAATTACGACAAAACATTTTCATTCTACAGCGATTTTTCAACAGGCACAAACTTATCATCTGTAGAAAGTCAGAAAGTAGATGAAATTACAGACCAAATTGTATTGGATATTTTTAATGCCTCAGTAGCTAATTGGTAATATTATGGATAAAGGAACTTTTGAAAAAATTTTAAATACTCCATCAGATATTTCTGGCGAAGAAGCTATACTTCTTGAAGAGTTAGTACAGGAATTTCCATATTGTCAAATGGCCCATCTTTTAATAGCCAATGAAAGCTATCAAAAAAAATCTATGCATTACCCAAAGAAGCTGAAAAGAGCTTCAACTTATGTGTTGGACAGGACTGTTTTACATTCGTTATTAAATCCAAAAGAAACTACTTCAAAGAACATTGATGTAAATCATGAAATAACTGAAAATAATAAAGTAGAAAATAATTCTCCAGAAATAAATCTAGCCAATCAGGCAAATATTGAACTCCTGAATGAGTTAGAAACTAATATAAAGGATTTAAAAATTAAAAAAGAAGGATTAGTAAAAAATACTGTAGCGGAGCAAAATCATTTACGCATTACGCATGTTTTTTCAAAGATTATCATTGCCGACTCAAAACCTGAATCAAGATTAGGAGAAGAATTAACAAATAATAACGAGAATTTAGATCTATTAATAAATTACCTGCACTTTAAGGATAGAGGAACAGTTAATCCCAATGAACAGATCAAAATTATTGATATGTTCATTAAAGCTCAGCCTAGGATAAATCCCAGAACAAACCCCGGTTTAATTGAACCAGAAATTGTAGATTTATCTATGCCAAGTTCTGAATTAAAGCTTGAACTTATTACAGAAAATTTCGCTCTGATTTTAACCAAACAGAACAAAATAGAAAAAGCAATTGAAGTATATAAGAAACTCATGTTGAAATATCCGGACAAAAGTGCTTACTTTGCGGCTAAATTGAACGAATTAGAAACCAGATAATGTTTACAGCAGTTTTAGTCCTTATTATTATCCTCGCAGTTTTATTAATTCTTGCGGTACTTATACAAAATTCAAAAGGGGGATTAAGCTCCACTATGGGTTCCGCATCAAGCCAGTTAATCGGGGTAAAACGAACTACGGATCTTTTAGAAAAAGTTACCTGGGGCCTTGCCATTTCTATTATGATACTTTGCCTTGTATCTAACTTTGTACTTGAAAGGCCAACGGATGGAGTTGAAGAAGAAGTTAGTACTGTTAATATGGAAAAAGCGCAAGAAAATGCTGGAACAGGCTCTAATCCACAACCAGCCGCTTCGCCTTCAGCAGATTCATCTAAATAATCAGCTTTCCGTTTTTCTTTTCACTCCTTTATATCTTATTATCAGCAAGGATATTAGATAAAAAGGCATAATTGGTATTTTGTATCTCACTAAAGTACCAAAATTGGCTGTTGATATTCCAATAGCAAAAGCAAAAGTAATGCTAAAAACGAGGGACGCAGCTACTATTGGATTTTCAGATATAATACTCAAGATTCTTTTAAATTTTATTTTCCATAATGTAACTATAGTGAGGAATAGAAAAAAGAAACTTTCAAGAGCTGAAAGCATCATTACAACATTTTTTGATTCCCATATATAAGGCCTGAATAAGGTTACATTAACTGCAGCAGGAAATTTCTTTAGCATACCCATTGGAGTATAATCAACTTCGCCTAAACTATATCCCGAACCTTTATCTGTCTTGCTTACATAGGTAAGCCAGTCAGAAGTATTTTTTGCAGTGGTCGAAATATTGTCGATACTATATTTTTCATCTTCTTTGGAAATATAGTCTGCTGCTAAATATCCAAAAAGCATTCCAACCCCTATCATCAAAGGTCTGAGTAACAACCTTGTTACTCGAGACTTAATCTTTTGATTATAAAAAATAAACAGCCAAAGTAATGCCGCAGGAACAAAACATAGTATAATGTATATTTTAACTGTTTTAATAACCAAAAAACTTAGAAAAAGTATAATATAAGTTCTTTTAGATGCTTTTTTTTCTATAAAAATAGTATAGAAAGAACTAAAAAAAAGCCCTAGACTGCCAAATGTAAGTGAATCTTTTAATAATCCAGATCCCCAAAATATAACTGATGGCAATAAGAAACAAGACAATAATATATTTTTTCGTAGGGTAGGATATAGTTTATTAAACGTGAGGAACATGTTCCAAACGCCAACAAAACTTATTAGAGCAAACATCATTGCGATTGCTGAATAAGAATTAAAACAAAATAATCCCAAAAAGCCAGCAACTCTTATAACAAAATAAGAACCTTCATCACAAAAGAATAAAAGATGACTCATATAAGATATGTATTCACTGTTTATTTCACAATTCTTAGTAAAAATCAAGTAAAGTCCAGCCATCGGATCTTGAAGAAAAGCATTCCAAACAACGGTACTGCCATTATAATAATATCCGAATGTGTCTCCTCCTTTGTAATAAAACTGGTAAACAAGACCTAATGCAACTGCCCCAAATAACTTGAGTGATAGCGCAGGAATAAAATACTTTCTGGTTAAATTATTTGTAACCTTATTTCTGATTGAATAGGCCACAAAAAAAATTAACATTAGAAAAAGAGGACCAACTAACAGATCTTTTAACTCCATTTATACAAAAATATCTTCCAAAACTTCTAAAGACTTAAGTTTTGCAAGGCCAATATTCATTTCAAGAAACTGTAATATATACTTTATAATTATAAGACGTTCTGTTTTATTAATGGGTAAGGAAAAATAATGATCAGCATTTGAGAGTTCAATTAATGCTTCATGAATCTTATCGCTATGGCCATATGTATTTTGATTAATAAATTCATTGTCTTTCATAGAGAAGCCTAATAAATGAATATATTTTACTAAAAAATATAAATGTAAATCGTGAAAATCGTCATTTTTAAAAAGCAAAACTATGCTCTCCAGCAATGCAAACAATTCAAGATCCTGCTCTTTTTCCCTGCAAGTTTTAAGTATCAATTCAGCTATAAAGAAAGATATAGCATACTTTTTAATATCTGGAGTTATACCCACCGGGCTGGATACCAAATTAATATTTGTAGCTCTTAAAATACCTTTTTTTTCTTTGTAATTAACTGAAAACTCTATAATTGACAAAGGTTGAAAATAAATTTGGCCTGTAACAGATTTGGCCTTGCCAATCCCGCTTACCATTATAGACATTAAACCAAATTCACAGGTATATAAATTACATATTAAGGAAGTTTCTTTAAACTTAAATGAATCTAATACTACAGCCTTTACCAATTGAACCATCAATCCAATATAGCAATTTTTGTAAGAAGATGTTCTGATCCATCTTCCTTTGAACTATAGATTAAATATATACCTGATTGGGGCCTATGACCATTATAATCTTTAACGTTCCAAGTAAAACGGGATCCTTCAGCTTTATTTTCATAAACCAGATTTCCTGCAATATCTGTCACTTTTACTATAGCCATATTTACTAATCCATCCACGGTGAAATAACCAGAAAACTCTCTTTTAATCGGATTTGGATAGGCTTTAATATTCTGATTTGCTTCAGTTCCCTGGACCGAAAAACCATTAAAAGAAAATACACCATCATCAGTTGCAACAAATACTTCTCCGGTACTTTTGTTTACTTTAACATCATTTACAGTTCTATTTATTAATGGACTATTCGTTTCATTAAATTTATTAATAATCTTAGTTCCATCTGGACTAACCAATATAAGCCCTTCACCATTAGTAGAAATCCATTTTCTGTTGCTGCCATCAAAATCTATAGCTGTTACATTTATTCCTTTTAAAAGCGGCTGGTTATTGATGATAGGAGTTGTTGCTTTTATTTGTTTCATTTGAAAAACCTCTTCCGGGTCAGGGAAAAAACATATTCCATTATCTGTTCCAATCCAAATTGCTCCATCTAAATCCTGGGCAATACAGTTAACCTGTTTACCGCAAATTTCGCTAAACTTGTCTTTTTCGTATTTTAAATACCTTGGTAGATAATACTTGTCTTCGTTATAAACAAACAATCCAACAAATGAAGAAGGGTCTACACTGTAATATCTGCTCGCCATCCATTTATTTCCATTTCGGTCTATAAATATTCTATGCAAAAAGTAAGATGCTGTAGATAGATAAGAATATTGATAACTCCCCCATTTATCGATACCTGAAAATTTTACACTATCCCATTTACCATCTAACCCATATTTGTATATACCAGCCTTTCCAACAATGGGGTCTGGGGTATTTAGTACCCATAAAACTCCGTTTTTATCCACATTAACATCTGGCACCCTATTGGAACTGGGACCTAATGAATCTCCTTTAAAATCCAAGGTATATTTTAAAGGAACCCCAGGTGTAAAATGATTCATTACTTTAAATTTATTAGTATTTAAATCCCATTCCATTAGACCGTTTCCATATGAAGCTATATATAATTTGTTAGAAATGCTGTTATAAACTGCAGATGATAAGTCGAGGGCATAAGGGACATTCTGTAAATCCCAATTATAATTTTTCCATTCTCCTTTGTCCAAAACAGAAAATCCTTTGTTTCTGAAAATGCTTCCATAATATTCATAATTATAACCTCCTGTTAATATCATCATCTTATCTAAGTATGGATATAAATGATAAGCATAATTAGAATAAGGACCATTAGTTTTTATGATTTCTAAATCATCGCCCTTTAATTTGCAAAGCCCTTTGTTATGATCAGCTATCCAAACTTGATTATAATTATCAATCGCAATATCATATGCAACTGCATTTTTAGAAATGGTAGTATAATTATTTGAATTATAATATATTAAAGAATAATCTTGTAAAAAATACAACTTATTACCCACCGTTTTGAGTCCGTTAAAATTTTTCTGTGGATTGGTGTTAACTGTGCCGATTAACAAGGGATCGTTTATAAAGTTTCCATCTTCATATATGCAGATTTTAGTTTTAGAAGCAGCATAGACTCTATTTTCTATGGAGGCTATGTAGAGAAAAGGGTCTGTGAAATTCAGGCTTTGGGTTTCTAATTGTTTCCAATTGCGGTAGTCTAGTTTGTTTACATTGTCAGAAACTGCAGAAACCAACAACCCTTTATTAGTGGCAAGAAAAATGCTATCATTTAAAATTGTACAGGATGAAACAATTGTGGAGGAATTGTTAGCATTGAAATTTTTAAATACATCTTGAACCTCTCCTTTCCTGAGATTGTAAACTACTAAACCGAAGTCTGTGGAGATGTAAACATTATCACCTGAAAGGTAAAGGTCATTTATAGTTTTACTTCCTGTTGTATTAGAATTGAAGATATCATAAAATGGTATTATCACCGTCCCAACTAAAATATCTATCATGGAATTTTCGTACGCAATTATAGTTGCTCCAGTTTTTTTATTATGCGCGATTTTGCTTATAGAAGAACCTGAAAATCCCTTAATTTTAGAATTGTAATCAATACTATTATTATTTATATTATATGAAAAAAATGTTTGTGGGCCGCCTGTAAAAACCCGATCTCCATTTATTGCAAGTGTTTGACATGTTTTATTAGGAAGATGGCTTTTCCATCGAGAAAAATCCTGACCAAATGTGTTTGTACAAATTAGTAAAAAGCAAAAACAGATAAAAGAAATATATTTCATATTTTTTAAACTACTTAGAAAGAATCGACAAAATGCTCAATTGAAATCACACCATTTGTATTAACGATTGAAACAATATCGAATCGTATATCGTTAAGCCAGTTTTTTTCAAAAATATAGTTTTCAGCTGCCCTTTTTATTCTTTTTTGTTTTCTGATGCTGACAAATGTTTCAGGTTGTCCAAATAGCAGGTTTGAGCGCAATTTAACCTCAATAAATATCAATATACTTTCACTTATTGCTATAAGGTCAATTTCAGCCCTTTTGAATCGATAATTAAATTGTAGTATTTCAAAACCCAGTTCCTGTAAAAAACCTGCTGCAAGGATTTCGCCTTTCTTACCTATATCGGTCGTTTTATAATTGTACTGTCCTTTGTTCAATTCGCTTTTCGTAATCTTTACCTACAAATATCCTTTGAACAAATATTCCGGGTGTAACAATACTATTCGGATCTAATTCAGTTGAATCAACCATTTCTTCAACTTCTGCAATTGTAATTTTTCCTGCCATTGCCATCATTGGATTAAAATTTCTGGCTGTTCCCTTGTATATTAAGTTTCCATATTTGTCCCCTTTCCAGGCTTTGATCAAAGAAAAATCAGCTCTTAGCCAATTTTCTAACAAATAATTTTTGCCTTCAAATTTTCTTATTTCTTTTCCATTTGCCACTTCAGTCCCAACTCCGGCCGGAGTAAAAAAAGCCGGAATTCCCGCACCTCCGGCCCTTATCCTTTCTGCCAGTGTACCTTGGGGTATCAATTCTACTTCAAGTTCGTTATGGATCAATTGTCGTTCAAACTCTTCATTTTCACCTACATAAGATGATATCATTTTTCTAATTTGCTTATTTTTCAATAAAATTCCTAAGCCAAAATCATTAACTCCTGCATTATTTGAAATACAAATAAGTTGAGAAACTTTTTTCAAATAAAGTTCTGTGATACAATTTTCAGGTATCCCACATAAACCAAAACCGCCAACCATAATTGTAGCAGAATCCTTAATGTCGAACAAAGCGCCAGCAGCATTTTTAAAAACTTTATCCATATATTAATTAAGAATTTTTAGTGCTGTTTCTCTATCTTTAATCAATTGAAGTTTCAAATCTTCCAAAGATGTGAATTTCATTTCTACCCTAATAAATTCCACAAATTGAATTGAAATAGGTTGTCCATATATGTCTTTGTTAAAATCAAAAACATGGACTTCAATCGAAAGATCATTACCAGATATCGTGGGCCTATATCCTATATTCATCATGCCTTGCAGTTCCATCCCTTCTATCCGTGTTCTGACAGCATACACACCTATTCCTGGCAGTAATTTTTCCTGGAAATCCAGCTGAATGTTTGCAGTAGGAAAACCAATAGTTCTTCCAAGTTTCTTTCCTTCTATTACTTTGCCATTTATGGTATAATTTCTTCCTAATAAGGCATTTGCTTCAGAAATTTTCCCTTCCAATAAATAAGATTTAATCTTAGAAGAACTTATTCCAATTTTTTCCACCTCCCTCTGAGGTATTTCTTCCAGAATAAGATTGTATTTCAAATTATGCTCCTGCAAATAATCTAACCCACCTGCCCTATCTTTTCCAAACCGGTGATCATAACCTAATATAACCTTTTTTGCATTAACTCCCTCAATCAATATTTTTTCTATAAATTCATGAGCTCTCATCTCTCCCATTTGCACATCAAAAGGTAAAATAAGTAAGTAGCTAATACCAATATTTTGTAAAAGGTTGGTTTTTTCTTGAATGCTGGTTAGAAATTTTAGATTGGCCGATCCGGGATCCAATACGTGTCGTGGATGGGGCCAAAAAGTGATAACTACGCTTTCGAATCCATTTGATTCCTGATCAACTAAGGATTCCAATACATGCTTATGACCCAAATGAACTCCGTCAAAGTTACCAATAGTCACAATTGTGTTGTTAAGAACCGGAAATTCAAGAAGTGAATGATAAACCTTCATTTTAACTAGTCAAAATAGGACTTGTTCCCATTTTATTAAGACCTTTAATATGTTCAACAAATTCCGGGATCTGATAAGCATTTTCCACAGAGTATTCACCAACCTTTGTACGTCTTAAAGCAGACATATAAGCTCCAACACCCAGTTTCTTTCCAATATCGCTAACAAGGCTTCTAACATAGGTTCCTTTAGTACAAGTCATTAAGAATTGAACTTCAGGAAAACTAATTTTTATTTCTAAAATCGATTTAATGTTTACTTCTCTTGATTTTAATTCCACTTCTTTTCCTTGTCTGGCGAGACTATAAAGTCGTTCTCCATTCACTTTTATAGCAGAAAACATTGGGGGAAATTGTTGCTGCACACCTTCAAAGCTAAGAATTACATTCCTCACTTCGCCCTCAGTTAAATGCGATATTAATGTTTCACTGTCAAACTCTGACTCTAAATCATAAGATGGGGTAGTTTTACCAAGCACTAAGTTTACCAAATATTCCTTTTCAGTGGCCTGGATAAGGTCTATTTGTTTTGTCATTTTACCAGTGCACAATAGAAGCAGGCCAGTAGCCAAAGGATCCAAAGTACCTGCATGACCAACTTTTTTAACCTTTATACAACCTCTTATTTTATTGACTACGTCAAAAGAAGTCCAGGTCAATGGCTTATCAAAAAGCAATATTTCCCCTTCGGCAAAATTAAAATCAGGAAATTGAGACAATGTGTGATATCTTAAATTCAAATTTACTTAGAGTAGATGGTAAACCAAAATCCGTGCACCTATCTCATAAATTCTACCTCTTTTATGCTAAAACTACATAAATCTGTTTCTGTTTCAATTACAAGCTTACCATTTTCATCAATGCCCTTGATAATACCCATAAATACTCTTCCAGCTGATCTAAATGCAGAAGGTTTACCAAAAAGATAGAGATTTTTATAATAATCTGATTTCAATTGGTCAAATTCTCTTTGTTTTAACTTTAAAATTCTATCATTAATGATAAGTGAAAGTTTTTCAAGCATTTCTTCAATGATATAATGACTTTTGCTGATATTATACAGCGAATCGGCATTTGGGTGGTTAAAGTGCCTTTGATTCACATTAAGTCCTATTCCAACTATAACGTTATTAATTTGTGCTTCTTTAATGTGAGGTTCTATCAATATACCAGCAACTTTCTTTCCATTAATATAAATATCATTAGGCCATTTTATCTCAGCCTCAAATCCTGAAATCTTTAAAAAATCAATTATCCCCAATGAAACAGCAATATTTAAACAAAATACCTCCGACAATAGTATTCCAGGTAATTTATATACTGTTGAAAATGTAAGGTTTTGGCTCGGTTCGGATTCCCAGGAATTTCCTATCTGGCCCCTGCCCTTCGTTTGTTCATATGTACTAACTGTCCAACCGTCTAGAAAATCATTTTTTGAAACCCATTCCTTTGCATAACTATTAGTTGAATGACAAGTTGACAGCCAAATGGTATTATTTGTCTGCGATTTACTTAATTGGCTTACTTTATTGTTCAATATTTTTACTTTTGTAGAAATCAATAAGAAAGATAGCAATAATAGCTACTGGCATTATTTTAGCTATTTGATGCATACCTATTACAAGTATATTTATTAATGGCCAAAAGGACAAGACACTTAACAGACGCTGAACAACTTTGCGATAATATTGTTCTTGGTATGACCGAGAAGAAAGGTGAAGAAATAGCAATAATAGATTTAAGGGAAATTAAGAACGCGATTGCTGACTTCTTTGTTATATGTACCGGAACTTCAGATCCTCATACAGATGCTCTAGCCTCTAATGTGGAAAAACAAGTACACCTTAATCTGCAACAAGATCCGTTTAAAAAAGAAGGTTTTGAAAACAAAGAATGGATTTTACTAGATTATATAGACGTAGTTGTCCATGTTTTTAGAGCAGACAAAAGAAATTTTTATTCTCTGGAAAAACTTTGGGGAGATGCACCAATTAAATACGTTACAGAATAAAGTATTAACAAACCATGGCCGATATTAAAAAATCTAATACACCTAATAAAAAAGGAAAACTAACACCTAGTCTTCCACCTAATGGTAACTATCAAATGTATCTCATTGGTGGGCTCATTGCTATGGTATTGGTAATCACCTATCTCAACAAAAGTGTTTCTGCTATTGAAACCAATTCTATCAAATTTGAAAACATGGTCATGAGCCATGATGTAGAGAAGGTAATTATAGTAAATGATAAAATCGTTGAGATCTTTTTAAAGAAAGACGCTTTAGAGAATAGGAAATATAAAGATGAATTGACAACCAGAGGACCACTACCTGTAGATCAAGGACCGCACTTCAGGTTAGAAATTTTTTCCGGTGAAGACTTTAAAAAAGACATAGAAGCCTTAAATAAAAGATTACCCTCCGATCAGAAAGTTCCATATACCATTGAGAATCGAGTTGATTTCAACAATTGGTTTTTTTCATGGGGAATGTTCCTTTTGTTGATTTTCGGATTTTTCTATTTTATGAGAAGAATGGCCAGTGGTGGTGGGGCAGGTCCATTATTTAATATTGGAAAATCCCGAGCTGCATTATTTGACTCTGAAAGCAAAGTAAAAATTACCTTTGCTGATGTTGCAGGATTAGACGAAGCTAAAGAAGAGCTTAAAGAAATTGTAGATTTCTTAAAAAACCCTGAAAAATTTACTAATCTGGGTGGGAAAATCCCAAAAGGTGCACTTTTAGTTGGTGGCCCGGGTACAGGCAAAACCCTTTTGGCAAAAGCTGTAGCCGGAGAAGCAGCAGTTCCCTTCTTCTCTTTATCAGGTTCCGATTTTGTTGAAATGTTTGTTGGGGTCGGTGCTGCTAGGGTAAGAGATTTATTCCGCCAAGCCAAAGAAAAAGCTCCATGTATCATATTTATTGATGAAATCGATGCAGTCGGCCGTATGCGTGGAAGAGGTGCTATGCCCGGCGCAAATGACGAACGTGAGAATACACTTAATTCACTTTTAGTTGAAATGGATGGATTTGGTACTGACAGTGGGGTTATTATTCTTGCTGCAACCAACAGACCCGATGTTCTTGATTCAGCTTTAATGCGCCCAGGACGCTTTGACAGACAAATTTCTATAGATAAGCCAGATATGGTAGGCCGTGAGCAAATATTTAATGTTCATTTAAAACCACTTAAACTTGGTCAGGACATTGATCCTAAAAAATTATCTGCGCAAACTCCTGGCTTTGCAGGTGCAGAAATAGCTAACGTTTGTAATGAAGCAGCTTTAATCGCTGCCAGAAAGAACAAGGCTGCAATAGATATGATTGATTTTCAAGATGCAATTGATAGAGTTATTGGAGGTCTAGAGAAAAAAAATAAACTAATTCTTCCTGAAGAAAAGAAAATAGTGGCTTATCATGAGGCTGGCCATGCGGTATCAGGCTGGTTTTTAGAGCATGCCGATCCATTAGTTAAGGTAAGTATTGTTCCGCGTGGAGTTGCTGCTTTAGGATATGCACAATACCTTCCTAAAGAACAATTTCTTTATACTGAAGAGCAACTATTAGATGAAATGTGTATGACCTTGGGTGGCCGTGCTGCTGAAGACCTTGTTTTTGGAAAAGTTTCAACGGGTGCACTTAGCGATTTGGAAAGAATTACTAAAATGGCTTATGGAATGGTAACAATTTATGGTATGAATGAAAAAATCGGAAATATTTCCTTTTATGATTCAAAACAACAATCTGATTATGCATTTACAAAACCATATTCTGAAGATACTTCTAAAATTATTGATCAAGAAGTAAAAATCTTGGTTGATAAAGCTTATCAGAGAAGTAAAAAATTATTATCTGATAAAAAGAATGAACTAGAAATTGTTGCACAGGAACTTCTTAAAAGGGAGATTATATTCCAGGCGGACCTTGTAAAGCTAATAGGTAAAAGACCTTTTGACAAAGAAACAACCTATCAATCCTATATGAATGGTCCAAGCGAAAGTACGCCACCTATTTTGCCTGCCCCACCAGACCCAAGTAATGTAGTATCATAACCATCAATTTCCAATTTTGAAAATAGAACTAAACGGAGGCGAAAAAATATATTTCGCCTCCGATTTTCATTTAGGCACTCCTACTTATGGATCTTCTCTTCAAAGAGAAAAAAAAATAGTTGCATGGCTCGATCAGATATCCAAAGATGCAAAAGCTATTTTTCTTTTAGGTGATCAATTTGATTTCTGGTTTGAATACAAATTTATGGTTCCTAAAGGCTTTGTAAGGTTTATAGGAAAGCTGGCAGAACTCAAGGACAAAAACATCCAAGTATATATGTTTACAGGAAACCATGATATGTGGATGTTTGATTATTTTCCGAAGGAATTGGGAATACCTGTAATAAGGCAAAATACATTACTGGAAGTTTCAGGAAAGCGGTTCCTGATTGGGCATGGTGATGGATTAGGTCCCGGAGATTTGAAATACAAATTTTTAAAGTTTTTTTTCAATAGCAAATTTTGTCAACGGATGTTTGCTTTTGTACATCCATGGATTGGGTTTACAATAGGCATAAACTGGTCCAAATCCAGCAGGCTTACTAATATATTGAATGACGAAAAATTTTTAGGAGAAAAAGAAAGAATATGGATTTATACAAAGGAAGTAGAAAGCCAAGAACATCATGATTATTATGTCTTTGGGCATAGGCATTTGGTATTAGATTTACCAGTGGGGGAATCTGGCAGGTACATTAATTTAGGAGAATGGGTCACAAGTAGTCATTATGCATGCTTTGATGGAAAAGAATTTCAAGTTAAACTTGCCTAATCTGTAAAAAAGAGCGCCTGCATTTTTATATTGTCTCTATTATAACCTATTTTTGCAGGCTTTTGAAAAAAAACAAAAATCAAATTCAAAAAATACATTTTAACAGTTTTTTAAATCGTCAATATAAATGGCACTTCTTGGTAAAATTCGTGAAAAATCTGGTCTGGCAGTTACAATAATTGCAGTAGGATTATTGCTTTTCATTGTAGGTTCAGATTTAATGCAGACCAACTCTTTCCTAATGGGGAAAAGTAATACAGTCATAGGAACTATTGCCGGCAAAGACATTGACTATAAAATATACCAGGAAAAATTAGAAGAAGCAAAATCTAATTATGCCAACCAGACTGGTAAAGTACCAACAGAATATGAACTCCAAAACATAAACGAGCAGGTTTGGAACCAGTTCATTTTTGAAAAGACTTACTTACCCGAATTCGACAAATTGGGCATGGCCGTTTCCGAAGAAGAGCATGTTGATATGGTTCAGGGTAAAAATATACATCCCAGCATTAAACAGGTATTTGTTAATCAAGAAACAAAGCAGTTTGATAAATCTTTGGTTATTAATTATTTAAATAATCTTAACTCTCCTCAAATGGATAAAAACCAAAAAAGGATGTGGGTTAATTTTGAAAATAGCCTTGATCCTGACAGGTTACGTTTGAAATACGAGAACCTGATGAAACAATCTGTTTATATTACAAAAGATGAACAAACCCGTCAATATCATTTACAAACAGACAAAGCGAACATCAAATTTGTAAACGTTCCTTTCTCAACCATAATTGATTCAACAATTAAAGTAGAAGATAGCCAATTAAAAGAGTATTTAAACAAAAATAAAGATCGATATAAAGTGGAAGAGTCTGCTTCTATAGATTACGTAACTTTTACGGTTCAACCTTCTATAGCAGACAATCTTTATTTTAATGAAGAAATGGCCGCCCTAAAAAATGAATTTAAAAACACAAAAGACGATACTGCTTTTGTTAATATAAATTCTGATAATAGAAATGATATCAGTTTTGTCAATCTCGCAAACCTTCCAGCTAAACTTACCCAAACTGTAAGTTCGCCTGTGAAAGACTCTGTGTATGGCCCAATTGAAGACATGGGTTCAATCAAATTATTTAAGGTTTTTGATATTAAACAAGACACAGTGTTTTCTTCAAAAGCAAGTCATATTTTATTTAAAGTTGAAAATGGAAATAAAGCTTTGGCACTTAAAAAATGTGATAGCGTTCTTTCTTTAATTAAAAAAGGGGCTAGTTTCGAAATGATGGCAGCAAGATTTGGAACTGATGGTACTGCCCAGCAAGGTGGAGATTTAGGCTGGTTCAGTGAAGGAAGAATGGTTAAACAATTCAATGATGCTGTATTTAATTCAGGGAAAGTAGGTTTACTTCCAAAACCGGTTGAAACAGATTTTGGATACCATATAATAAAAGTGACAGCTCCAAAAACAAAAACGCTTTATGGAATTGCTACCATTACCAGAAATATTGTTCCAAGAGATGAAACCAAAGATTCTGTTTACAATCTTGCTGGAAATTTTCAGTCAAACCTGAAATCAAGAGAGGACTTTGAGAAAGCAATCGAATCCAATAAATCATTAATGAAAATGTCAGCCGAGAAAATTTCAAAATCCTCTAAGACGATCAATAATTTACAAAATGCAGGTGAAATAGTTCGCTGGTCATTTTCTGAAGCCGAAGTTGGTAAAGTATCTCCGGTATTCCAGTTAGATAACACCTTTGTTGTGGCTGTATTGAAAAAGAAAACTGAAAAAGGAAATGGAAGTATAGATGATTTTAAAGAAGAACTTACTACGAAAGTTAGGAATGAAATAAAAGCAAAAACCATTAGTGAGAAACTTGCGGGCTTAAATGGTTCCCCAGAAGAATTTGCCAAAAAATATGGTCCTGAAGCAGTAGTAGGGAATGCAAATGACCTTACCCCTGGGGCGGGCTTTGTAAGCGGTTTAGGTTACGATCCATATCTTGTCGGGAAAATATTTGGAACTAAGGCTGGCCAGCTTTCAAAACCAGTTATTTACGAAGCAGGTGTTGCCTTAGTAAAAGTAGAATCTTTAGTACCTGCTACAGAAATTGCAGATTATACCCAATACAAAACGCAATTACTTCAGAATCAATCGGGTAGAACAGAATTCTCTATCAGGGAAAGTTTAAAGGAAGCATCTGATGTTACTGACAACAGATACAAATTCTTTTAGGTATAAAGGAATAAGTAAATAACTATATGAAAAAAATTCTGATTACTGGTGGTGCTGGATTTATAGGTTCACATGTTGTAAGACTTTTTGTTAACAAATATCCTGATTACCAAATTTTCAACCTGGATGTACTCACTTATGCAGGTAACCTGGAGAATATAAAGGATATAGAGAATAAACCAAATTATACTTTTCTAAAAGCCGATATTAATAATGCCGGCGAAATTGATTCCTTATTTGATAAACACCAGTTTAATGATGTAATCCATTTAGCTGCTGAATCCCATGTTGATAGATCAATAACAGATCCATTGGCTTTTATTCAAACTAATGTTTTAGGAACTGTTAACTTATTGAATTCTGCAAAAAGAATTTGGAAAGATAACTTGTCAAGCCATTTGTTTTATCACGTTTCTACTGATGAAGTTTATGGATCCTTGCATGATGGAGGTTACTTTCTTGAAACGACCCCATACGATCCGCAATCTCCATATAGTGCATCCAAAGCCGCTTCTGACCATTTTGTACGGGCTTATCATAATACTTATAAAATTCCGGTAGTTGTATCAAATTGTTCTAACAATTATGGCCAAAATCAATTTCCTGAAAAACTGATCCCGCTTTTTATAAATAATATTCTGAACAAAAAACCCCTACCTGTATATGGTAAAGGCGAGAATGTAAGAGATTGGTTGTATGTTGTGGACCATGCAAGAGCTATTGATGTAGTTTTTCATAAAGGCAAGGTAGGAGAAACCTATAATATTGGTGGCTTCAATGAATGGAAAAACCTTGACTTGATAAAAGTCTTATGTAAAGTAATGGATCAAAAGCTTAACAGAGCACAGGGTGAATCTGAAAAATTAATAACCTACGTTACAGACCGGGCTGGCCATGATTTGCGTTATGCTATTGACGCCAATAAAATAATGAAAGAACTTGGTTGGGAACCATCTTTACAATTTG
>JANYCH010000013.1 GCA_025360395.1 Cytophagales bacterium
CACTACAGGGTCAATTTTTATTGCACCAGTCAGGAAGTCAACTGCTTCACTTAGATTTTCTATCCCTATTATATCGAGGTTATTCACTATGGCAGCTTCGCCGGAATTTTCTTTGGGAAGTATAAAGCCTTTAAAATTATGTTTGCGGGCTTCGATAGCAATAGGTAAAGCCCCTTTTATAGGTCTCAGGGTGCCATCAAGTGCCAGTTCGCCCATAATCAGGTATTTATCTAAATCCTTACAATTTATCTGGTTTGATGCCTGAAGAACTGAAAGGGCGATGGGCAAATCATAAGCAGATCCTTCCTTTCGAACATCAGCTGGAGCAAGGTTGACTACGGTTTTGATCCTTGGAAATTTATATCCTATAGATTTAATAGACGCTTCTACCCTTTGCTCACTTTCTTTGACTGCACTGTCTGGCAAGCCAACCATAAAAAACCCTGTTCCCTGCCCTACGTCTATTTCTATGGTAATGAGCAATGCGTTTACACCTTGTAAAGCGCTTCCGTAGGTTTTGGCTTGCATACTATTTTACAAGTGCTTTTTCTAACAATAAAATAAGGATATGAATGATTTTAATATGGACCTCCTGGATCCTATCAGCATATCCGAAATGTGGCACTCGTATTTCCAGATCACAATTGTCAGCTAACTTACCACCATTTTTTCCTGTTAGGGCAATCACTTTCATACCTTTAATACGCGCTACATTTGCGGCTCTGAGCAAGTTACCAGAGTTTCCGCTTGAAGTAAGCATAAACAAAATATCTCCTTTATTTCCAAGTGCTTCTAAATATCTTGAAAATGCAAAATCATATCCATAATCATTGCTTACGCATGTCAGGTATCCAGGATCAGAAATGGCAATAGCCGGTATGGCTTTCCTATCCTCCCGATATTTTCCTGTTAACTCTTCAGCAAAATGCATGGCATCACAAGAAGATCCGCCATTTCCACAAGAAATTATTTTTCCACCATCCTTCACGGAATCAGCCATCCAATTGGCAGCATGCTCAATTTTTGAAATATTTTCAGGTTCATTGAGAAACTGATCTAAGACATCAGCAGCGGTTTTAAGTTCTGATATAATTAACTCTAGGTTTGACATTAACTTTTTTTGCTTTTTCTAAATTCGTAAAATACAACTCCACATGCCCCGCCCAGCAATAAGATTGAGCAAATAAGGCTTATGCTATTTCCAGTGTGGTAGCTTGGAATATCAAATTTCATTTCAATTGTGTGGTTTCCGGCAGGCACATGCATAGCTCTTAAAACATAATTTGCCCTGATTAAGTCTGCAGGTTTGCCATCAATTGTTGCAGTCCAGCCTAACGGATAGTAAATTTCAGAAAACACTGCCAGTTTTTCCTTAGTAGAATTGCTTACATACTTTAAATAATCGGGTCTCATTTCTTTCAGAGAAATAGTGGCCAGAGAAGTATCAAACTTATCCTTTGTTATATTGAATTTACTTATATCAACAATAGCTGTTAATCCTGGTTCAAATTTCCCTAAAGCATCAATTTCTTCGTCAGGGGAGTTTACCTTTTTAATTTCACTTACAAACCAGGCATTTCCCAAAGCGCCGGGTATAAGTTGTGGTGGTTGTTCAGGTGAAATGATGGCATATTTAGCATTGAGCATATTCAACACTTTTTCATTGTTGTTGCTCAAATGTCTTTCTATCAGATCCTGATATCTGCGAAGTTTAGCCGGATTATTACCTCCAATTGAATGATGGTGATAAGAAGTTTTATTTTCCACAAAGGGATTTCCCGCAAGATTTAATACCCTGTAATTTAAAGCAGTGTCCTTTTTAATAGATTCATCTGCCAAACTCATTCCAAAATAGCTATCATTTACTTTTTTCTGAAAATTGGTAGCGTTCAGATAGTTCTTATCCAAAGACCACAGATCTACAAAGATTAACAATGCTAAACCTGGCACAACGATAGTCTCTTTGATTTTATTGGTAATGAACAGATAAATAAGTCCACCAGATAATAAGATAAATATTAGAGACCTCAAAGCATCCCCTCTCATCAGGCCTTCTCTATCTGATAAAATGGAATCCATAATCTGTTGCGCAAAACCTGCATCACCAGTCATGGATTTAAAACTTTCAAGCATTTTAGGATCGCCAGGGCTGTTAAAATCAAAAGAACCAGCCATTATAAAGACGATGGCACAAACACCGGCTGTAATGCCAAGGGCAATAAAAAGTTTCTTTTTTAAACCTTCTTTATTTTCATTCAATTTTAGAATACGTTCCAACGTCACCAATGCTAGTACAGGCATGGAAAACTGGGCAATGATAATGGCCATCATCACAGCACGGAACTTGTTGAACATGGGTACATGATCAAACAAAAAATAGTTAAATGCTTCAAAGTTTTTGCCCCATGTAAGGAATAAGGAAAGGACCGTGACTCCCAGGAGCCAGTATTTCGTTCTCCCATCCATTATCAACAATCCCAATACAAACAAAAATATAATGATGGAACCAATATAAAGCGGCCCGGATGTAAAAGGAAGTTCACCCCAATAAGTTGGCAGCGATTTCGTAAAATCCAATGCGCTTTGTGCCGGAACTCCTTTTGAAGTAAGTGTTTTATAAGTATCAGAACTTTTACCTAAATTTTCATTGCTTGATCCGCCATAAAACCGAGGAATCAGAAGTGTCATGGTTTCTGCGGGAGTGTAACTCCAGTCAAACGCATAATCTTTGTCAAGCCCGTCCGAAACTGCCCCCCCCTCTTTTGGTTTCAATTCAGATTTCCCCCGGATAGAATAGGATCCATATTCAGCCACTGACATTAAATAACCTGCATGAGTTCCAGTAGCAACAACTGCAGAAATCAACAAACCTGTGGAAACAAGAAAAAACCTTTTGATTTCTTTCTGTTTGAAACTGTAAATTGCTTCAGAAACTACAAAAATGGCAACAGATAAAAAGGTATAGAAAGTGACTTGAACGTGATTGGTATAAAGGTTCAAAGCAAGGCCAACTGCCATAAGCAAACAACCCCAACCAATATTCTTTCTATAGGCCAAAACCACCCCAGCAATTACAACTGGCATAAAAGCCATTGCAGTTACCTTAGAATAATGACCGGCTTCAATCGAAACAATGGTATAAGTTGAAAAAGCAAACGCAAATGCCCCTGCTGCTGCCAATACAGGCCTAACACCATAAACAGACAATAGTATATAAAATCCTACCAAGCTTAAAAATATCATGTCAGCTACACGAGGTAACCTTAGGGAAACCAACCCGCTAACATAGCCCATAAGGTTTCCCGGATATTTGGTATGGATCATGATAGACGGCATTCCACTAAAAAGAGAATTTGTCCATAAAGATTGCTGCCCTGTTTGCTTTTCATATTCAATTAGTTCGTGGGTACTCCCTACCCCCTGCATAATATCACCAGCTACCAGTGTCTTTTTTTCAAAAAACATCGGGCTTAAAAATGTGATGGTAATTATTAAAAAAGCAAATATTACAAGAATGCCTGCTGTGTTCCTTTTCAGAAAGTCTAAAACCATATTTTCCTTTTTACACTAAAATTTAACCCCTAGGTCTATTCCGACTAAATTATTTTTAATTGAAAGGTGCTGATAAGGTTTATCCCCGTTAATGCTTAAAAGTGGGTTAATGATATTGGTGAGCCCACGATTATAGCTAAAACCGCCATATAAAGTAGTAATACTTCCCAACTTGTATTCTACTCCTGCCCCCATTAACAATCCTGCATCAATAAATGAAAATAATTGCTTACCTTCATTCAAGGCCTTGTCTTTTAATCCAACTTCGTCCTTATCCCCAATATTCTTCTCCGCTATTTTAAAATCTGCCGAACCTCCCAAGGTAAAATATAGTTTCAAGCCATCAGATATTTCGTTTGTATAAAATTTGAAATACAAAGGAACCATCAGGTATTGCAGATTATATTGGGAATTTCCAGTATAGCTGTTTCCCAAAATGTCGGTAGTTTTTACTGACATTTTCACTGTTCTTGGCGAATACCAAAGTCCAAAGCTGAAATAAACATTGTCGTTGATCATATAGTCGATATACGGGCCAATTATAAACTTAAATGTAGATCCTTGTCCGTTAAAGCTGTAACCATCTTTACTGTCTTTATCTTTTACAGATGCAAATGAAATTACAGGGTTGATTTTTATTCCAAGTTTCAATTTGTCGCCAGCCTGGACACCTTTTCCAAGGCATAATAACATGATAAATGCAACTAAAGATTTTTTCATAATTTCTAAATTTTTCAAAAATAGCAATAAAACTAAGCCATATTTCTTTTCTCTTCCCGACTTGCAAGAATAATACTCAATTCAAACAGCAAATACATTGGCAATGCAAGTAATAACTGACTTAAAATATCGGGAGAAGGGGTTATAAATGCTGCTACAATTAATATAATGACAAAAGCATGCTTCCTGTAAGACCTTAAAAATAAAGTTGATACCAATCCTGCTTTAGCTAGCAACAAAATTATCAAAGGCAACTGAAATATTAATCCGCACCCAAGTACAAGAAATATTAAAGTAGAAACATAAGAGGTAACATCAAACTGGTTGGTAATACTTTCATCAAGTTTGTAATTGGCCAGAAAATTGATTGACAAGGGTGATACCACAAAATAGCCAAAACTAACACCTAAAATAAAAAGGATAGTAACATACCAAACGATCCCACCTGTTGACGATTGCTCTTCGGGATACAGGCCTGGCTTTATAAATTTCCATAACTCATAAAATACATAAGGAAAAGCTACCACAAGACCAGCTACAAGGCTGGAAGTTATATGCATTACAAACTGGCCTGCCATTTGGCGGCTTTGCAACACAAAATCAAGCTTGTTGATGCATAACCCTGAAATGGAATATTTTTGCTCAAGCCAGCATAAAGCCCTGTAAGAAAGAAAATCTGTTTTGGATGGCCCCAGGATGATAGCAGAAAACCAGTAGTCTGTTGTGGCAAATGCGACAATAGAAAGGACAACAATGGCAATAATAGACCTTATCAGGTTTCCCCTTAGCTCTTCCAGATGGTCCAGAAAAGACATGTCCTTGATTTCCTGCTTAGGCAATTTATCGATTTTAAGACCGCAAAAATGGCTTCTTTTTATCAGAAAAAGAAAATCAATTCTCAACTGACAAATCTGAAAGCTTACAGCTCAAAAGATTTATTAAATTTGCAAGCTTAAATTTTATTAAATGGATTCGACAGAAATAGCTGAAATAGAAAAAATAAAATTCCACCAGGATAAAATTAAACAGGTTTTAACCGAAGTAGGAAAAGTAGTAGTTGGCCAAAGCTACATGATAAACCGGCTCATGATTGGTCTTTTTACCAACGGACATATTCTTCTGGAAGGTGTGCCAGGCCTTGCAAAAACATTGACCATTAACACCTTAGCTAAGGTTTTAGATCTGGATTTCCACAGGATACAGTTTACTCCAGACCTGCTTCCTGCTGATTTGCTTGGTACAATGATTTACAACCAGCGCGAAGGGGTTTTCGAAGTAAAAAAAGGGCCAATATTCGCCAATATTATTTTAGCTGATGAGGTAAACCGATCCCCTGCCAAGGTTCAGTCGGCACTTTTAGAGTCAATGCAGGAAAAGCAGGTAACAATTGGGGAAACAACTTATAAACTTGACAAGCCATTTCTTGTTTTGGCAACTCAAAACCCTGTAGAACAGGAAGGTACTTATCCGCTACCGGAAGCACAGGTAGACAGGTTTATGATGAAGCTATTTGTGAGCTACCTAAGCAAGGAAGAAGAACTTGAAGTAATGAGAAGGATGTCTAACTTATCTTTCGATGCGTCATTAAATACGGTTTTACACAAAAAAGACATTTTCGAGATAAAAAACGAAATCAACAAAGTGACCATAAGCGAGTCGCTGGAAAGATATATTATTGAGTTGGTATTTGCTACCAGGAACCCTTTGGATTATGGCTTGAAAGAAGAAGCAGAGTACATCCAGTTTGGGGTTTCACCCAGGGCAAGTATTAATTTAAACCTTGCAGCAAAAGCAATGGCTTATTTCAACGAAAGAGAGTTTGTTCTTCCTGAAGACATCAAAGACGTTGCAAAAGATGTATTGAACCACAGGATCATATTAAATTATGAGGCTGAAGCAGATGGTGTAAGTTCCAGGCAGTTAGTTGATAATATCCTTAAAAAGGTGGCAATCAATAAATAATGCCAAATATTCCGGTTGCGTTCGGGCAACAAATGCAATCGATTTTGGGTGAGGAATTTGAGGCTTTTATGCAGAGCCTTGATTCTCAGTCACCTGTTACTATTCGCCATAACCCATTCAAATTCCATCCTTTTAATGAAGGCAAAGAAGTACCGTGGTGCAACCAGGCATTGTATTTACCTTCCAGGCCGGAGTTTTCTAAAGACCCTTACTGGCATGCTGGTAGCTATTACGTGCAGGAACCTGCCTCCATGTTTATCGGACATATTGTTAAACAACTGATTGAGAATATTGATAAGCCTATAGTTTTAGATTCTTGTGCAGCACCTGGCGGCAAAACCACTCATTTAGCTACCATTTTACATGAAAAGGGATTGTTGGTTTCTAATGAAGTTATCAAAACAAGGGCCCACATTCTTCAGGAAAATATTACCAAATGGGGACTAAACAACGTAGTTGTCACTAACAATGATCCATCACATTTTACCAAGGTCAGATCTTTTTTTGATATCCTGGTCGTGGATGCTCCTTGTTCTGGAGAAGGTTTGTTCAGAAAGCAACCTGAATCTGTAAGCGAATGGTCAGAAAATGCGGTTGAATTTTGCTCAAACAGGCAGAAGCGCATTTTAGAAGACCTCTGGCCCTCCCTGAAACCAGGAGGGTTCCTGGTATACAGCACCTGTACCTATAATACGTCAGAAAATGAGGCCAATCTTCAATGGCTGAGCGAACAATATGATGTTGGAAGTGTGGAAATCAAATTTGAGCAGGAATGGAACATACATTTTAAAAAACAGGCCAACTTGTCCATATTTAGGTTCTATCCGCATAATACTAATTCAGAAGGATTATTTGTCACCGTAGTCCAAAAGCTGGAAGAAAGTGATTATAAAAACTTTACACATCTCAAAAATCCATATTTTCATAAAATTGTGAAAGAGGATTTTGCAAGGCTTAAAGAAATAATAAAGGGAGAAAACATTTTTTTAAAACAGCAGCCAAACGGGATGGTCAACCTTTTGCCTGAACATTTTTATGAGTCAACAGAATTTCTGGCAACCAGGCTCAAAGTAATTTATTGCGGAACTCCCATTGCTGAAGTGAAAGGGAAAGATATTATCCCAATGCAAGGTGCAGCAAACAGTATTTATTTAAATATAAACAATTTCAACAGAGCTGAAGTAGACCTTAGCACAGCTCAAAAATTTCTTGCCCGTCAGGATTTTGATTTAGATACTGAAACCGGGATCAACCTTGTCATTTACAACACTGTTCCATTGGGATGGATAAAAAAAATGCCAAACAGGATTAACAACTACTTCCCTCAGGAATGGCGGTTAAGGAACAATTAATATAAGACCTGACAATTTTTGTCTGGCCTTATATTAATTAAAAAAAATTATCTATTTGTCCCTTCACTCTCTGCCTTCTTGATGATATCCTCATACAAAAGGATAGACCAGATAATGTTAACTTTATCAGCAAAAGGAATAATATCGTCAAGGGTTTCATTAACTGCACCCAGGTAATTCTTTTTGTTGGCAACTTCTTTTTCCATGTGCTTGATATTGGTTTCTGTTTCCGGAATACCAATTTCTTTTAATGTAGCACCTGGTTTGGTGTGCAATGCAAGGAAAGGGATAATTTCTGTCAAAACCTTTACCCTTTCAAGATACAGGTTTGTCAGTTCTATTTTGCCCAGTTTTTTTAATTCCTCCTCAGTATGAAATTTCTCAATTTTAGCATCTGCACTTACATAGCTTAAAGTAGTAGTAAGGGGCAATCCACCATCCTTATTGCCTTTTTCCTTTTTTTGGGCAAAAACAAATGCGGCAGAAGATAAAATTGCAAGGACGAGTAAGTTCTTTTTCATAGATTTTGATCGGCTACTTTTACTTTAGATAATTTAATATAAATCATTCTCTTAATACCCCATTAAGGAGAAAGTTCCGCAAACCTAACATTAAAGTCATAAATAAGCTATAAGTCAAGAGATAAATCACTAATAGGCAAGGATTAAGAAAATTTTGATTATTTTATATTACACAACCTCAAACCAAACTGGAATTTTGGCTTATTTGAATGAGAATATAAATTATTAGATTCTTGCTAATATTAAAAATTGAATATCTTTGTTAACAAAATAAACCCAAATTGATATAGGTATGAAAAAAATCATTCACTCATGCAAGGCATTGCTCGCATGTAGTTTACTTTTTATTGGAGTCAATGGATATTCTCAACAATATCCGTTTCCTGTAGATATAAACTACACCTACGGTATAATGCCTACAAATAGAAATTCAGCTGATGCAAAGGCTGCTTACAATGCTTGGAAGCAAGCTTACGTAGTTCCAGTCACTTGTAATTCTACGGCTATGTACAGGGTAACTTTTGATGACCCGGGAAACTCTTACACTACTGGAAATAAGTCAGATGTAAGTGTATCTGAAGGGATTGGTTATGGTTTGCTCCTTACCGCATATCACGGTGACAAAGCAATTTTTGATGGCTTACTGGCTTATTATAAGTTGAATAAGAATGGCAATGGAGTTATGAACTGGATTATAAATGGTTGTAATACCAATATAAAACCAAATGGTGCTACAGATGCAGATCTGGATGCAGCCATGGCACTTATCGTAGCTTCATACCAATGGGGTGGTACAGATCCAAAATATCTTAGTGAAGCCAAAACTTTGATTGCTGCTATAAAGTCTTCAGAAATTGAAGCAGGAACAAAAATACTTAAGCCGGGCGATGCATTCGGCGGTTCAGGATCAGGAAATAATGACCTGGTTAACATTTCTTATTTCTCGCCAGCTTATTACAGAGTTTTCGGTGATGTAACTAATGACAAAGTTTTCTGGGACGGTGTTGCACAGAAAGGTTATGATATCTTAAAACTAGCAATGAACCCTAATACTGGGCTTGTACCTGACTGGGCAAGAGGTTCTAATGGTGCAACTCCTGCACCTGGTGCTTCTACTTATCAATTTCAGGGTGCCCAGTTTTATTATGATGCAATTCGTACTCCTTTCCGTACAGCCCTTGATTATCTTTGGCACGGAACAACTGATGCCTTAAACTATAGCAAAACAGTAAATACGTGGCTACAATCAACACACCCTAACCCTTCAACCATTGGGGCGCGTTATTCATTGGATGGTACTAAACTTGACAATAGCCACAACAATACCTTTGTAGGGAACTTTTCTGCTGTTACGCTGGCAACTGATAATGGGTCTTCTGCTAATAAGAATTATGCAAATCTTATTTATACAGACAATAAAAACACCAATCCGGGTGCATCTCAGTATTTCAATGCTTCATGGAAAGCTCTTTCCTTATTGCTTCAAACAGGTAATTTCTATCTTCCTCCTCCTGATGCATGCGAAACACCATTACTTTTGCCAAGCTATAATTTATGTAGCGGAAATGCATTAATGGACGCCGGTATTGGTGGAGGTACTTATGTTTGGAAAAAAAATGGTGCTATAATCTCTGGTGCAACTGCACAGACTTATACTGCTAATACTGCTGGAACTTATGAGGTAACTGTAACTGTTCAGGCAAATGGCAAACCTTGCACCAGAAGGGCTTCTGCAGAAGTTTATCAGGCAACACCAGTAGCCAATTTCCAGTATTCAGTAACAGGTCTAAACGCTAATTTTACAGATTTAAGTGATGGCGGTGTAAAAACTTATGCATGGACATTCGGAACAGGTTCAACTCCCACAACTGCTGCTATTGCAAACCCGGTTACCGGATATAATGCACCAGGTCTAAAACTAGTTACTTTAACTATTACAAATGCCTGTAACCAGACAAATTCTGTAACTAAAGAAGTAACAATAGCAGGAAGCACTACAGCTGATGGATGGTATGCAACAGATTTTAGACCAGGAGATTATTCTATACCTGGAAATGGTGTTTATATTGCTCCAAGCCTTGAGGCAGTTGCACCAGCAGGTTCAATTACAGTAGATGGAGCAACAAATTGCAGGGCAGCATCCGCTACATTTAAAACTAACACTACGCAGTATTCGGCAGTAGGCATCACTTTTAAAGATCCGGTTAAAGGTACAGGTCCTAATAAGGACTGGGCTATCAATATTAAAGACTATCCATATGTTAAGTTCCGCGTAAAAGTGGACCAGGCTGTAGATAGTTTCCGTGTAGATTTATTGGACAATACATATGCTCCTACAAGTTTAAAACCTGTT
>JANYCH010000076.1 GCA_025360395.1 Cytophagales bacterium
TCATAAAAACCTCTTTTCACCTACTTTGGGAAACTTATTCCGATTAACAGCTGGTGCTTTTTTAATATACCGTGGAAGTAAAGGATATTGCCCAATTACCGAAGCATTAAATGAAAAAGGCAAGGTTTTGAACATACGTGAAACTATGGTCATAAACCGGCATAAGGACGATGTTTATGCTTTATGGCGAAACCTCGAAAACCTTCCAAGGTTTATGAAACACCTTGCAGAAGTTAAGGTTTTAGATAAAAACCGTTCACTCTGGAAAGCAAAAGTACCCGGAGGTTTAGTGAAAATAGAGTGGGAAGCTGAAATTTTGATTGATAGAAAAGGAAGTGAGATATCCTGGAGATCAATAGAAGGCTCTATGATCGATAACTCTGGAAAAGTTGTTTTCTCCGATACTGAAAGTGGTTCAGGAACAGTATTGAATGTGACGATAACATACAGTCCACCCGCCGGAGATGTGGGAAAAGCGGTTGGTAAATTACTAACCAAAACATTTGAAGACTTAATAAGACAGGATTTAAAAGAGTTTAAACAAATGGCTGAAAATATTTATTCTCAATCTATCGACCTTAATCCAAAACCATTTTACAATTAGGAAAAGTTCCTATAATTTTGTTCAACTTTTTAAATCATATTCTGGTAAATTAAGAATTGAAGTAAGAGAATGAGCAGGAGTTGATATTTATTCTGGAATATTATAATAGTACCATGTCATTACCCAATAATATCTTGTTGATCGACGACGACAAAATCAACAACTTCCTAAATGAAAAACTTTTAAGAAAAGTAGGAACATTTGACAATATAAATATATTTCTTGACGGGGAATCGGCACTTCATCACCTTCAAAAAGAAGCAGCCAAAGGAAATGATTCGCCTGAACTCATATTTGTAGACATCAATATGCCCATTATGAATGGAATAGAGTTTCTTGAAAACTATCACCATATTGAATTTAAAAATAAAGAAAAAGTTACTTTAATAGGGTTAACGACCTCGCTAAGACCTTCTGACCTTGACAAATTAAAGGAATTGAAGTGTAAACTTGTTCTGAACAAACCACTTACAAAATCCTCACTTCATCTATTAATAAGCGAACTTTTCACAAACGAAGAAAAAGCTGCTTAGATAGTTCAAAAATAGTAATCAGGCTGGCTGGGCTTGTTTGCCTAATAAAATTTTTAGCTCATTTAATTTCAAAAGAGCTTCCACCGGCGAAATTGTATTGATGTCCACAATCTCCAACATTTCTTTCACTTTTATATAAGCAGGATCATTTGCCTCAAAAATATTGAGTTGAAAATTGTTTTTAGGAAGTTCGCTTAATTTTTTCGACTTAGTATCTGATACTTTTTCTTTCTCAAGGTGTTGCATAATCTGGTAGGCACGAAGTATCACAGGATTGGGAATACCAGCAATTTGGGCTACATGGATACCAAAACTATGTTCACTTCCACCCTCTTTCAGCTTTCGCATAAAAATGATCTTATCTCCTACTTCTTTTACTGAAACATTGAAGTTCTTAACCCTGGGAAAATCTGTGGTTAATTGGTTTAATTCGTGGTAATGGGTTGCGAATAAAGTTCTTGGACAGCATTTAGGATTTTGGTGAAGGAACTCCACAATGGCCCAGGCGATGGAAATCCCATCATAAGTGCTTGTACCACGTCCAATTTCATCCATCAGGATCAAGGACCGGTCACTGAAATTATTTAATATACTGGCCGTCTCAGTCATTTCAACCATAAAAGTTGATTCCCCTTTTGAAAGATTATCTGATGCACCTACACGAGTAAAGACCTTATCAACAAATCCAATTTTAGCAGCGGAAGCAGGCACAAAACTGCCCATTTGCGCCATCAAGGTAATAAGAGCAGTCTGGCGGAGCAAAGCAGACTTACCGGCCATGTTTGGGCCTGTTATTACCATCACCTGCTGAGAGACAGTATCCAGGAAAATATCATTTGGCACATAGCCATCACCTGCCCGTAACTGTTTTTCAATAACCGGATGACGGCCTTCTTTGATCTCGATCTGGTGACTGTCGTTTACTTCCGGACGAATGTAGTTATTCTTCCTTGCCACAATTGCAAAACTGATTAAGCAATCCAATTGGGCCACTGCTCTTGCGTTGGTTTGGATTTGCGGAACAAAATCTGAGACATAAGAAACTATCTCAGCAAATAACTTATGTTCCAATGCAAAGATCTTTTCTTCAGCACCTAAAATGCTGTCTTCATACATTTTAAGTTCTTCCGTAATATACCTTTCGGCATTACTGGTTGTTTGTTTTCTTATCCAGTCTGGTGGAACTTTGTCTTTATGGGTATTTGTCACCTCAATATAATACCCAAAGACTTTATTAAAGGATATTTTTAAAGAAGTAATTCCGGTACGCAGTGCTTCTCTCTGTTGGATTTGAAGTAAAAAGTCCTTACCTGAATATGCTATAGCACGCAAACTGTCCAGGTCAGCATTTATGCCATCAGCTATAATCCCACCGTGATTTAAAAGCATTGGAGCTTCCTGATGCAAAGTCGTATCAAGCTTTTCTACTAATAAAATGAGTGTATTTAATTTTTCGGAAAAAGCTTTTAAAACTGGTCCATTGCCGGCAAGCTGCTTTTGTAAAGGTTGTAAATTGGCAAGTGACCTCTTTAACTGATTTAATTCGCGTGGGTTTACGCGTCTTACAGCCACTTTTGAAGCTAACCTCTCCAGGTCCCCAATTTGCTTTAAAAGCTGTTCCAGAGAATCGGACAGTTCTTTATTTTGAAAGAACATTTCTACAATATCTGCCCGTTCTTTAATGGTAGCGGGTTCCTTTAAAGGCAGTACAAGCCAGTTCTTTAGCATTCTGGCACCCATAGGGGTTTGTGTATGGTCCAGAATGTCTATTAATGGGACCCCACCTTCATACTGAGCATAAATTAATTCCAGGTTACGGATTGTAAATTTATCCAGCCACACATATCTTTCTTCTTCAATTCTCGATATAGCATTGATATGTGCAATTTCATTGTGTTCAGTATCAGCAAGATATTGAAGAATAGCGCCGGCTGAAATTATGCCTTCTTTTAGATTTTCTATTCCAAAACCTTTCAGGCTTTTGGTGGCAAATTGTTTAACCAGCCTTTCATAGCCAAAATCAAACTGGTAAACCCAATCTTCCTGGGCAAAGGTGATCCACCTTTCGCCAAGATGTGCCATAACTTCTTTTTTCCGCGACTTATTATAGATAATTTCAGCAGGATTAAAACTCTGAAGCAACTTGTCGATATACAACCAATTTCCTTGTGCCACCTGAAAATCTCCTGTAGAGATATCAAGAATCGAAATACCAGACAGATCTTTGCTTTGATAATGTATGGCGCAGAGATAATTATTACGGCTTTGGCTTAATACATTGTCGTTGTAAGTGACACCTGGTGTAACCAACTCTGTCACACCTCTCTTCACTATACCTTTTACTGATTTAGGATCTTCTAACTGATCACAAACCGCCACCCGATAACCTGCCCGAACCAGTTTTGGCATATAAGTATCCAAAGAATGATGAGGAAACCCGGCTAAGGCTACTTCTGAACTCGTCCCAGCTCCCCTTTTGGTTAGAACAATTCCTAAAATTTTGCTGGCAATTTCAGCATCAGAACCAAATGTTTCATAAAAATCTCCAACCCTAAAAAGTAATAATGCACCAGGATATTTAGCCTTGATAGCATTGAACTGCTTCATCAAGGGTGTTTCCTCACTTGTAGATTTTGCCAAAATGTAATACTGAATTTAGTAGATAATTAATTTGTTTTATGAACCAGACGCTTTAGTTCTTTGTCAAGCAGCAAATTATAATAGATATCTTCCATTTTTAATTCCAAACCTAAACTTTGAATTTCTAATTTACCATATGGATCAGAAGTTTCTGATAAGGTCCAGGATTTATCCTCATTTAAAATATTTCTTTCTGCATGAAAATTTAGAGAAGATTTAGTAATGTATTCCTTTAAAGAAGTAATACCTCTGTAAAGCATAAATTTTGATCCTCTATCGTAATCTCTTGTGCTGGCCGATAAGACTTCAATAATTATCGTTGGATTTAATAATGTATCTAAGGTTTGATCATAATATTCCTCTTTCCCACAAACTATAACAATATCCGGATAAGTATATAAGCCATTACTTTCTACTAAAACTCTTAAATCATTTGAATAACTATTGCAGGCTTTCCCCTTTAGAAAATTTTTAGTTTCTGTAAGAATATTTCCTACAATTAGAGTATGTTCTTTAGTAGCTCCTGACATTGCAAAAACCTCACCTTGAAAATATTCACTTTTTTCAAATGCGACTCTCTCTGCGAGCAGATATTCTTCAGGAGAAATAAAGGGTTTCTTTTCAGGCAATCCCATGCTTAATGAATTTTACCAAAGTTACATAATTCTTATTGTCTGCCCCAAACAAAGAACCTAGCATATTCAGCTTCATTTTGTACTTTTGCAATCCGAAATAAGTTACGACCTAACGGCACTCCTCATATAAATGCAAAATATTCGCAATTTCTGTATTATCGCCCACATTGATCATGGTAAAAGTACATTAGCTGACAGACTTCTGGAACACACCTCAACTGTTTCAAAAAGAGAGATGATGGCGCAGGTGCTAGATAATATGGATCTTGAAAGAGAACGTGGTATCACGATAAAAAGCCACGCGATACAGATGAATTATAAATACGAAGGCCAGGAATATGTATTCAATATGATTGATACTCCAGGGCACGTAGATTTTTCTTATGAGGTTTCCAGATCAATTGCTGCGTGTGAAGGTGCGCTGTTAATAGTGGATTCTTCCCAAGGCATTGAAGCCCAGACTATTTCAAACTTATACCTTGCAATTTCACATGACCTTATTATAATTCCTGTTTTAAACAAGATTGACCTCCCGCATTCAATGCAAGAGGAAGTAAAAGATGAGATTGTTGATTTAATAGGATGTAAGCGCGATGAAATTATACCTGCAAGTGGCAAGGCAGGAATTGGCATTGAAGATATTTGCAGGGCAATTGTGGAACGTATTCCTGCTCCGAAAGGTGACAGAAATGCCCCTTTACAAGCTTTGATTTTTGACTCCGTTTTTAATTCATTCCGGGGAGTTGAGGTAATGTTCCGGGTGTACAATGGTGTAATTAAGAAAGGAGAAAAAGTTAAATTTATCGCTACCGGCAAAGAATATAACGCTGATGAGATTGGGATTTTAAGATTAGACAAAGAGCCTAGAAATATTGTTGAAGCCGGCGATGTGGGTTATATCATTTCAGGTATCAAAGAGGCTCGGGAGGTCAAAGTTGGTGACACAATTACTTCTGTAGCCAATCCAGGCCTACAAATCCAGGGGTTTGAGGATGTAAAACCAATGGTATTTGCCGGGATTTATCCAGTTGAAACTTCTGATTTCGAAAACCTTAGGACAGCAATGGATAAATTGCAGTTGAATGATGCTTCATTGGTTTGGGAACCAGAAACTTCTCTCGCTTTAGGATTCGGTTTCCGTTGCGGTTTCCTCGGAATGTTGCATATGGAAATAGTGCAGGAAAGACTTGAAAGAGAGTTTAACCAAACCGTTATCACCACTGTTCCATCCGTTCAATTTAAAGTTTATACTACAAAAGAAGGGTTGGTTACAGTAAATGCACCGTCCGACATGCCTGAACCTAATTACATAGACAGGATTGAAGAACCATTCATCAAGGCGCAGATTATTACAAAAAGCGACTATGTAGGTCCTATCATGACCCTTTGCATGGAAAAAAGGGGAATACTAAAAAATCAAAGTTATTTAACAACAGACCGTGTTGAGTTGATTTTTGAAATGCCTTTGGGAGAAATAGTTTTTGACTTTTTTGATAAACTAAAAACAATTTCAAGAGGTTATGCCTCTCTAGATTATGAATTAATCGGTTTTGTGCAATCTACCTTAGTTAGGTTAGATATATTGCTTAATGACGAGAAAGTAGATGCTTTATCTGCCATAGTTCACCGCGACAAAGCTTATGATTGGGGCAAAAGGCTTTGCGAAAAACTGAAAGAACTTTTGCCACGTCAAATGTTTGAGATTAAAATTCAGGCCGCTATAGGGGCTAAAATTATTTCAAGGGAATCTATCAGTGCCTTGCGCAAAGATGTAACTGCAAAATGCTACGGTGGGGATATTTCACGCAAAAGAAAACTTCTAGAGAAACAGAAGGAAGGTAAGAAGCGAATGAGGCAGGTTGGAACAGTGGAAATTCCTCAAGAAGCCTTTATGGCAATTTTGAGGCTAGGCGATTAAAATATCATGAATAAAAATCTAACTAAAATAATCTCTATTTTTTTAATCCTTTTCTCAAATTTTGTATGGGCACAAGGTGGCAGGGAATTTTGGTTCGCAGCTCCTGAAGTTACTTCCAAACATGCAGACAGGCCCATTGTATTAAGGATTTCTTCTTTTGATAAGCCCGCAGAAATAACCATTTCCCAACCAGCAAATCCTTCATTTGGAATAATAAAACAAACAGTTTCAGCCAATAGCTTTGTAAGTGTGGACCTTACCAATAAAATTGAACTGATTGAAACTAAACCGCCGGGCAAAGTCTTGAAAACAGGACTTTTGATCCAGGCTTCGAACGAAATTTCAGCATATTATGAAGAAGAAGGAGTATCAAGCAGATTATCAGCAGACAATGCTGAAATCTTTACTTTAAAAGGCAACAACGCATTAGGGACATTATTCTACATTCCTATGCAAACCCTATACCCCAACCATACGGGAATAAATTTCAATGCTTTTGCCTCTTTCGATATTGTTGCGACCGAAAACAACACTACAATTAAAATTTCTCCTACTAAAGGAATTGTGGGAGATTCGGTAGGTATTCCTGTTACAATTGTTTTAAATAAAGGCCAAACTTATTCTTGCCAATCTATTTCTGTTATAGGTATCGATAAGCCTGCTGGCAGTAAAGTTGAGTCTGACAAGCCAATTGCAATAACTTATAAAGATGATTCAATACAGAAATCCCAATCATGGGATCTTATCGGTGACCAGCTATTGCCTGTATCAGAAATAGGAAATGAATACATAGCTGTCAGAAATTCGTATGATTATGGAATATTAACTGATGATATTTTTATTGCAGGTACTAAAAACGGTACCAAAGTCATATTAAATAGTGATTCTGTTTTATTTTTAAATGAAGGAGAAACTAAACGATATCAATTTAAAAAAACTGATTCTTCGGTTTATATAAAATCATCAGATCCGGTTTATGTTCTCCATGTTTCAGGATTTTCCAATGAATTGGGTTGTTCTAATTTAATTCCTTTAAAATGTACAGGATCAAAGTCTTATCAATTTCTCCGTACTAATATTGAGGACTTTGCAATAAATCTAATTGTAAAAGCCGGCGGTGAAGCGAATTTCACAGTCAATGGAAACACCAATATAATATTACCCACTTCCTTTAAAGATGTCACAGGAACTAATGGCCTATGGAAACATGGGCATTTTAAACTAAACAATATTATTTCAGTGAGTGGATCCAAGCCAAATGTGATAACAAATTCCACGAATGATTTTAATTTATGTGTTTTAAACGGAGGTTTTGAAACCAGTTTTCGCTATGGTTATTTTTCATACTTTGCCCACCTAAACCTTGGGCCAGACAATTTTTTGTGTCAGCAAGAAAATATAGTTTTAGATGCTGGACCAAACAAGGATTCTTATAAATGGAATACCGGCGAAACAACCCAAACAATTATAGTAAAAGATACAGGTACTTATGTTGCTGAGACCAATAAAGATATTTGTCCATATTTTGACACTGTCCACATAGGTTTACATCCTAAAAACACTCAACCCATATTAGGCAATGATACTTCTTCCTGCTCAAATGTTCCCCTCGTTATACATCCTAAAAGCAAATTCAGATCCTATCTTTGGCCTGATAAATCTACTGCGGATAAGTTTATACCAAAAAATACGGGACAGTACATATTAGAAATTACAGACTCAAACGCCTGTCCAAGGAAGGATACATTATTTTTTACCTCGTTTAACTTGCCAAAACCCGGAATAATTTGGGACAAAAATGAAGAGAAGTTTTGCAATGATAGTCTTTTTACATTTTCTTTAAATACTTACTTTCAAACCGTAAGTTGGTTTAATGGTAGCAATTCTAATACTGTCACTACTTCGAGAAATGCCAGTGATGATTATTTTGTAAAAGTAAAAGATGAAAATGGTTGTTCAGGATCTGCCAGTATAAAAATTGATTGCTCACCTTTTATTACTATACCCAATATATTTACTCCAAATGGAGATTTATACAATGAAACCTTTAAAATACATAACCTTAAAGCAGATGCCTGGCAGTTGAATGTAGTTGGCAGATATGGAACAGTTGTTTATAAATCAGACAGTTATAACAACGATTGGAAAGGTGAAAACTTGCCGGACGGAATTTATTATTATACATTAAAAAATAAACAGAGCGATAAAAGTTATAATGGTGCTGTAGAAATTCTAAGATAAAATCCGGGCCTGCTTTACAGGCCCGGATTTATAATTACTTAGTTTTCTCTTTTGGTTTATCAGCTGCATCAGCTTTTTTAGCTGGGGCTGTAGCTTTTTCATCAGGTTTGCAGTTAGCGCAAGCGGTATAACCAGCCTTTTTTGCATCAGCAAGTTCCATTCCTTTTTTGCCTTCGTTCACAATCGAACAATTTTTCTTGTGGTACTTCTTACCTTTTTCTGTAACGTACACCGTTTGTGCACTCACAAAATGAGACATCAAACTAAAAAGCAATAAGAAAGCAAACGTGATGATGTTATTCTTTTTCATAGAGATGGGGGATATTTTTTTGCAATATATACGATATTTTTAAAAAGAATAATAACAATGCTTCCTGACAATTAAAGTATTTTTGCAACCATATTTTATCAGATGCAGCTCTTAGACGGAAAACGCTTATCAGAGGAAATACTTGCAGAATTAAAACTGGAAGTAGATAACATAAGGCAAAAAAATGGCAAAATACCTCATTTGGCGGCGGTATTAGTAGGAGAAGATGGTGCAAGTATCACATATGTTAACAGTAAGGTCAAAAACTGTGAGAAAGTGGGCTTTAAGTCATCTTTAATTAAAAAAGAAGCTTCAATTACTGAATCAGAATTATTGCACATAATTCAGGATCTCAACAACGATCCGGATATCGATGGTTTTATTGTGCAATTACCCTTGCCAAAACACATTTCCGAAAAGGTCATAACAGATGCTATCTCACCCGATAAAGATGTAGACGGCTTTCATCCTTTCAATGTTGGAAAACTGGCTCTTGGCCTTGATACTTATGTTTCAGCTACACCAAATGGCGTAATGGAAATGTTGAAAAGGTATAATATACAAACCGAAGGCAAAAACTGCGTGATATTAGGCCGAAGCAACATTGTAGGTTCTCCTATGAGTTTGTTAATGTCGAAATCATCCAAAAGTGAGGTTATATCCAAAAATGGCTACACTGCAGATGCTACCGTTACGGTTTGTCATAGCAAAACTAAAAACCTTAAAGAAATCACTTCCAATGCTGATATTCTTATTGTAGCGATTGGCCAACAGGAATTTGTGACTGCCGATATGGTTAAAGAAGGTGCGATAGTAGTTGATGTAGGTCTTCATAGGTTAAATGATGAAACTAAAAAGTCTGGCTATAGACTGGTTGGAGACGTTAAATTTGATGAAGTCGCACCAAAAACAAGCTTTATTACTCCGGTTCCGGGTGGTGTAGGTTTGATGACAATCTGTAGCCTGTTGATGAATACCTTAAAGGCATCGAAGAACAAATGAACCGCCAGCAATTTTTATTGTCGCTGGTTGCATTTCCTGTTTTTGCAAAACTGCCTGTAGAAATTGATATTGATGTCCTAACAGGGCAAACACCTCCTGCATTAAGGTTTGGCCTTCAAAAAGAAGCATCTAAATCTTTTGAAGCAATGAAAAAGGAAGCTGCCAAAGAAAAAATAAAACTACACATTACCTCTGGTTACCGAAGCTATAACAAACAAATTGAAATCTGGAACGGCAAATACGACCGATACTCTGCCAAGGGTTTGAAAGGTTTAGAACTAATCAGGAAAATAACCGAATTTTCGGCAATGCCTGGCACATCAAGGCATCATTGGGGAACAGATGCCGATATATTAGACATTTCGGTTTTGCAACCTAAGAACCCGCTAGAACAGTCACATTATATATCATCAAAAGGTGTTTATAACCGGCTAAATGAATGGATGAAGCATAATGCCGCCCGTTTTGATTTTTATGAGGCTTATACAGATGATCCTACAAGAAAGGGCTATGAATTTGAGCCCTGGCATTTTTCTTATAAACCATTAGCTGTAAATTACTTAAAGAACTATAACAAAAAAATCAAACTCAGTTATATCAAACTCCCCCAGTTGAGAGGAAAGGAATTTTTAACAGAATCCTTTTTCAATGAATATAAAAGAGATTATGTAAACGGACTTAACCCCTATTTGCAGTAATAGAAGACTTACATACAAAGTCGAACAATTTTTCCTTTCCACATTCTGCCATTTCTGCCTAACTTCGTGGCTTATTAATAGTTTCTTTAACTATTAACTATTCACTATTAATTATTAACTGAGAAAATGGTTTTAAGCGAACAGGAATTACATCGCAGGGAAGAGAGGGAAGAATTAATGAAAATGGGGATCAACCCCTACCCTGCTGAAACTTTTGAAGTTAATGTAAGCTGTAAGGACATCCATAAAAATTACAACCTTCGCAAGCTCGATTATAAAACCATCTCAATTGCCGGAAGGATTTTAAGTAAAAGGATCATGGGATCTGCCTCTTTTGTAGAAATACAAGACTCCTCGGGCCGTATCCAGATTTATGTAAGAAGAGATGATATATGTCCTGAAGAAAATAAAGATCTATATAATGTAGTTTTCAAAAAATTACTGGACATAGGGGATATAATTGGGGTCAATGGATTTGTATTTACCACCCAAACAGGAGAAATCACCATTCATGCAAATGAAATAAAATTACTTACCAAGTCATTGAAACCTCTTCCTATCGTCAAGGAAACTGTAGATGAAAAAGGAAATATTACCAAATATGATGCCTTTAGCGATCCCGAACAAAGATACCGTCAGAGGTATGTTGACCTGATCGTAAACCCCGAAGTAAGGGAAACATTTATCAAGCGTACAAAATTGATGAATGTAATGCGCCATTATTTGAATGAAAAAGGTTATCTGGAAGTAGAAACCCCGATTTTACAACCACTTTATGGGGGGGCTGCGGCAAGGCCATTCAAAACTCATCACAATACTTTGGACATGACACTTTATTTGCGAATTGCAAATGAACTCTATTTAAAGCGTTTAATTGTAGGTGGTTATGATGGTGTATATGAATTTTCTAAAGACTTCAGAAATGAAGGAATGAGCCGTTTCCACAATCCTGAATTCACACAGATAGAGCTTTATGTGGCCTATAAAGATTATTATTGGATGATGGACCTTGTAGAGGAGATGGTAGAAAAAATCGCTTTGGAATTGCATGGTACAACGGAAGTAATAGTTGGAGAAAATACAATCAATTTCCAGCGTCCATGGAAACGTTATACCATGTTTGAAGCAATCCAACATTTTACAGGGGCAGATATTTCAGAAATGGGTGAGACTGAGCTAAGAATGAAAGCCAGAGAACTTGGAGTGCAGACTGATAGTTCTATGGGAAAAGGAAAGATCATTGACGAAATATTTGGTGCCCATTGCGAGGGTAAACTTATACAACCAACTTTCATTACAGATTACCCTGTTGAAATGTCACCTTTGGCAAAAAAACACAGATCTAAAGAAGGTTTGGTAGAAAGATTTGAAGCTATCTGCAACGGAAAAGAAATATGCAATTCGTTTTCAGAATTAAACGATCCTATCGATCAGAGAAAGCGGTTTGAGGAGCAATTGGAATTAGGAAAAAGAGGCGATGATGAAGCGATGATGCTTGATGAAGACTTTCTTCGCGCATTGGAATATGGAATGCCTCCAACAGCTGGCCTTGGAATCGGGATAGACCGCCTATCCATGATCATGACAAACAGCAATTCTATCCAGGATGTTCTTTTCTTCCCACAAATGAGACCTGAGAAAAGACTTGTTTTTGATAAAGTACAATTTATTGGAAAAGGAATAGCTGAAGAATGGCATCCTTATTTCGAAAAAGCAGGAATACTAACAGTTGACCAACTAGTTACGCTCAATGCCAATAAGCTTTTTAACGACCTTTGTGGTTACAGGAAGAAGATGAAATTGGAAATACAAGCTCCTGTTTTGGATGATGTCAGGAATTGGGTGAATTAATATTTCATGATTATAATAAATAAGAAAAGCCTTTAAAGGGCTTTTCTTATTTATTGACCACCAACTTCTTAACTATGCTTGAAAACCCGGAACCTGAAACTTTAACACTGTAGATTCCATTTTCAAATTTGCCGGTATTAATTTCAGTTATGGAAGATAGTTCAGTATAATTGTTTGACCAAACCATACTTCCTTTTGCGTCATAAACCTTAACCTCATTGGCTTTCAGATTTTCCGGAAGGACTACGTATGAAATTCCTGAAGATGGGTTAGGATACAAATCAATTTGATTTGAGGCAACAACAGATTGATCAGCAATACCGGTTATTGTATTAAGATTTCCAAAAACTTTAACATAAACCGGACTTTCAGTTACTGTCAGGATAACTTTACCATTGTTTACCACCAATGGTGTTTGCACTCCTGCCATTGCCCCAACTTTAGGTGATACCAGTATTGCCTTATCACGCGTAACTGGAAGCGTATAATTCAATACAGTACTTCCGTCTGAGGTACCGTTCCAAAGGCAGTAAATAGTGGTGTCAGCAAAAAGAGAGCTTTTAAACTTATAAGCGTATGTTTTTCCGTCTATCACTTTAGAATCAAAACTATATTTTCCTAATACTTTGTTCATTGTGGTTAACCAATACCACGATTTCTTTGGGGTTGGAACTGCTGGCGGTATTTGTTTAACAATTCCGCAAGTCCCAAATAGATCATTGCTGGTTGAGTTATCATCCTCAAGCCAGAATCCATAAGCCCTGTCCGCACCTCCTGCACAAATGGCCATGTAAGATCTTACAAGCCACATAGCCTGAACATCTTCACCTAAAAATGAACTGTAAATTTTAGCTCGCTGAGAAGTCGCCTGACTTACATCATATCCAAACTCAGTTATCCAGATTGGTTTATTAATCAGGTTACGATGAGCAAAACCTACCACATCATATACTTTTTTCTCTAAACCATCTGCTTCAGGCGAAACACCATACAAAGGTGTACCAATTTGACCACCGGCATCATTGCTGTAATGATGGAAATTGATGATGTTAAAGGGGTTTTTAAAATCAGTCCTATTCATTTTAAACCAATATAGCATGGCTTTTAAATAAACAGTATCCATTCCCGTAAGTCCAGCCATAATAAAAGGAATATTTGGATCCGCATTTTTCGCACCAACCGTTGCCCCCAAGGTGCCTTGATGTCCATCATAATCGGCACTTGTCATGGCTGCGTATTCAAAAGGTTGAAAAAGGCCAGCCCTTCCCTTCCATGTTTTGTTCGGTTCGTTCCAGTTTTCAACCCCTTCAATTGTACCCTGCGCAGTTTTAATTGTATTGTCAGAACGAAGTTTAATTTTAGAACTCGATACAGGATTCTTGCCATATCGGGCCACAAATTGGTATATATAATCACTGTGCTCCATGTAAGTGGCCGCCTTCTCAGAATCTTTGGTCCCAGTAACAGGCTTATTGTCAGCAAAGGCACCTGTGGTGTCATTGAATAACCAAAAAGCAGATCCTTGTAAGGCGGGAGAAATCCTCATTCCCTTATCTTTATAATCTTTATATACCTGATCAAAATTCCAATTGGTTACAGGAGAAGGATTAAATCCATATTGATTATTTGGATAACCTGGATAACCTATGATTTTTGTATTTGCTTCATTCCAGGCCCAAAGATGAAACTGGCGGATATTTTTAAACGAAGAAGCGTAATTAATGTCATTTACATGAAGAATATTAATCCCGACAAAATCTTCCATTAATGGGTAAGTTGGCGTGGGTACTATGCTATATACTGGAGCTAAAGTTTGCTGGTCGCCATAAATAACAACTTCAGGAAAACTACCATCAGGAGAATCAGAAATCACCCTCAGATATCTTACTTGGGCATTTACCGCATGTTTATTCCAAGAATCGTACCCTGTCAAAGGATCCTTAAACAATAAATCCCAGGTAGTTGCGCCTTTTGTATAGAAGCTTAAGTTTGCAACACCACCAACATCGTATATGTAAATATTACTGATTTTTATGGTTTTTCCCAAGTCTATTATAGCTGTCAAAGGATAATATAAGTCTTTGCTAGCATAACTGGCCCATGTTGTAACGGGTTTTGTTGTAGGAGGTTCGTTTACTATTGCCGATTGTTCATCAAACATCAGGTAAGGCGATGCATTCGGATAAGCTTTCTCATCTATCAGCATATCAGGACGTATTTTTAACCTGATTTGCGCCGATAAATTAATGGAAAATATTATTATTATAAGTGGTAGTAATTTTTTCATGCTTTCGGATATTATTAAAGCTTTCTAAATTTAAATAACTCCTAGCTATAAACAATATCATGTGTAAATAATTCAATCATTTATAGATACCTTCAACAAAGAAGATCGTTCATCAAATCTTACGGATAATTAAGTTTAGTAATTTTTTCTAAATATTTTGTACTATTTGATATACTAGGTAAGTTTAAGGTCTGAATCATTAATATAAGTATCTACCTTTTATAATAATTAAACATAGTACAATGAGTGTAATTGAAGAAATTTTTGCCCGCCAGATTTTTGATTCACGCGGTAATCCTACAATTGAAGTAGATGTTGTAACTGAAAATGGTTTTATAGGACGTGCGGCCGTTCCTTCCGGTGCCTCAACTGGTAAACATGAAGCAGTTGAGCTTCGTGATGGAGATAAAGCCAACTATATGGGTAAAAGCGTTTTGAAAGCTGTTTCAAACGTTAATGATCTTATTGCAGACGAACTAATTGGTGCTTCAGTATTTGAGCAAAACATGATCGACCAGATCATGATAGACCTTGACGGTACTGAAAACAAAGGCAAACTAGGTGCTAACGCTATTTTAGGTGTTTCTCTTGCAGCAGCAAAAGCAGCATCACAGGAAGCCGGCATGTCACTTTACCGTTACATAGGTGGTGTAAATGCGAATACGCTTCCAGTACCAATGATGAACATCATCAATGGTGGTAGCCATGCAGATAACTCTATTGATTTCCAGGAATTTATGATCGTGCCAATTGGTGCTGAATCATTTACTCATGCAATGAAAATGGGTTCTGAAATATTCCATAACCTTGCTAAGGTTTTAAAGGACAAAAAATATTCTACTAACGTTGGTGACGAAGGTGGGTTTGCTCCAAATATTCCTTCAAATGAGGAAGCAATTGAAACAGTTCTAAAGGCCATTGAAAAAGCAGGTTACAAACCAGGTGTGGATGTAATGATCGCGATGGATGCTGCGGTAACTGAATTTTATGATGAAGCAACTGGCTTATATCATTTCCATAAATCAAACGGAATGAAAAAGAATTCTGATGAAATGGTGTCCTATTGGGCTGAGTGGGCTGCTAAATACCCAATCATTTCTATTGAAGATGGTATGGCAGAAGACGATTGGAAAGGTTGGAAAAAACTTACTGATGCAATCGGTTCCAAAACTCAATTAGTTGGTGATGACCTTTTCGTAACCAATGTAAAACGTCTTCAGGATGGAATTGACCAAGGTGTTGCAAATGCCATCTTAGTTAAAGTTAACCAAATCGGTACTTTGACTGAAACTATCAATGCAGTAAGCCTAGCACATAAAAATTGTTACAAATCTATCATGTCTCACCGTTCGGGGGAAACCGAAGACAATACAATTGCAGACCTTGCAGTGGCTTTGAATTGCGGCCAGATTAAAACTGGTTCTTGCTCACGTTCAGACCGTATGTCTAAATACAACCAGCTGCTTCGTATAGAGGAAGAATTGGGAGACAGCGCTGTTTGGCCAGGAAGAAAACTTTAACTTTTCATAATTCTTTTAAAAAGAGAGGTGCTGCAAAGCTCCTCTCTTTTTTTATTGGCATACTTTTAACGGAAAATAACTTTTTATTTTTCAAGATGTTATACGATGTAATTATTGTAGGTGGTGGCCCTGCTGGTCTAAGCTGTGCCTTGATACTTGGGCGATGTCAAAGATCAATCGTTGTGTTTGACACCGGCAATCCGAGAAATAAAAGTTCACAGGCTTTACATGCCTTTATTACCAGAGATGGCACCCCTCCTATTGATTTTCTGATTTCTGCAAGAGAAGAATTAAGAAGATATGGGGTTGTCCTGAAACATGAAAACATTATTTCTGCCGAGAAAATCCCTGAAGGCTTTAATTTAACAACTGAATCCGGTTTAAATTTCCAGTCAAGAAAGCTGGTGCTGGCTACAGGAGTCCAGGACAAATTACCAAACATATCGAACATACATGATTTCTATGGAATTAGTGTGCACCATTGTCCTTATTGCGATGGGTGGGAAGAACGAAATAAACCTATGGCGATTTACGCCTTGAAACGGGGCGGAGCAATAGATTTGTCTATGACCATGAAAACATGGAGCAATG
>JANYCH010000106.1 GCA_025360395.1 Cytophagales bacterium
ACACTCAATGAGAAGGATACAACAAGGGCAAGGGCGAACATTTTGCGTGAGTTTTTAACGAATTCTAGCAAACTGAACAAGTTTGACCACAGCGAAATAAAAGAAGTGATGGACCTGTGCCTAAGCTGCAAAGGCTGTAAGTCAGAATGTCCATCTAATGTGGATGTTGCAAAATTGAAAGCTGAGTTTCTTCAACATTATTATGATGCGAATGGAGTTCCTTTGCGTTCCTGGGCAATTGGGAATATCAGCAAGCTGAATGCTTTGGGAAGTATATTTCCGGCGGTAGCTAACCTCTTAATGAACAATGCTTTTACAGGAGGTTTGCTGAAGAAAACACTGGGCGTGGCTGCAAAGAGATCATTGCCTTCTATTTATAAAGTAACATTCAAAAACTGGTTTAGGAAAAACAAAGCAACTCTAAATCAAGGGAATAAAGCACTAGGAAAAGTGTTCATATTCTGTGACGAGTTTACGAATTATAACGATGTGCAGATTGGAATTACCACAGCAAAATTGCTTTCTGGTTTAGGATATGAAGTAGATATGCCAAAGCATGTGGAAAGCGGTAGGGCTTATCTGTCAAAAGGTTTGGTGCGTGATGCACAAATGCTGGCGCAGAAAAATGTGCAAATGCTGAAAGATGTGATTACGGAAGAAACTCCTTTAATTGGAATTGAGCCATCTGCAATTCTAACTTTTCGTGATGAATATCCAAGTCTTGTTTCCAAAGATCTGGAAGAAGCAGCTATTAATCTTGGTAAACATTGTTTGATTGTAGATGAATTCATTTCAAGGGAGATATTCAAAGGAAAAATAAAGCCGGAACAGTTTACCGACAAGCCAAATTCTATTTCATTGCATGGACATTGTCACCAAAAAGCACTTTCAAGCATCAGCCATACTCAAAAATTGCTGACTCTTCCAAAGAATTACAAATTGGAAACGATCCCATCAGGATGCTGCGGAATGGCAGGTTCATTTGGTTATGAAGAGGAACATTACGATGTTTCCATGAAAGTTGGAGAGATGGTACTTTTCCCGGCTGTCCGTAAAGCCAGTGAATGTGAAATAGCTGCGCCAGGAACTAGTTGTCGTCATCAGATTAAAGACGGAACAGGCAGGCTTGCCAAACATCCGGTTGAAATATTGTGGGAGGCGTTATTGAAATAAATAAAAGGAAGACTTCCCTCAAAGGGAAGTCTTCCCTACTTGAAAAACCATCAGAAATTAAGAACTAAGAGAGTAAATAATAAGTTATATAAAAGAAGCATTTAAACATAAAATATGTCCACTGAACACATAAAATGTCTAATAATTGGCTCAGGTCCTGCTGGTTTCACTGCTGCAATTTATGCAGCGCGTGCAGGTCTAAACCCTGTAATGTATACTGGTCCTCAACCTGGCGGACAATTAACCATCACTAATGATGTTGAAAACTATCCTGGATATCCTGAAGGCATAAACGGCCCGCAAATGATGCAGGATTTTCAGAAGCAGGCAGAAAGGTTTGGAACAAGTGTCCGATACGGAATGGCTACTAAGGTCTTTTTTACAGAAGGAGAAAAGAAAGTGATCATTGATGAGGTACATGAAATTATAGCCGATACTGTTATCATCGCTACAGGGGCAGCAGCAAGATGGTTAGGCTTAGAGTCGGAGGCGAGGTTAAATGGAAGTGGTGTTTCTGCCTGTGCAGTTTGTGATGGCTTTTTCTACAAAGGTTTAGATGTTGCCATTGTTGGTGCGGGAGACACTGCCTGTGAGGAAGCCTCTTACCTGTCCAAGTTATGTAAGAAAGTTTACATGATCGTGAGAAGGGAAGAAATGAGAGCCTCTAAAATCATGCAAAAGAGAGTTTTGAATTCTCCGAATATAGAAGTGATCTGGAACTCTATGACGGATGAAATTTTGGGTAAAACCGAAGTAGAAGGTGTAAGGGTTAAAAATGCTAATACCGGTGAATTGTCAGAAATTAAGGTTCAGGGATTTTTTGTGGCAATTGGTCACAAACCAAATACAGAAATATTCCATAATATTCTTGACCTCGATGAGAATGGTTATATTATCACTGAAAAAGGTTCTTCCAGGACAAATATACCAGGAGTATTCGCTTGTGGTGATGCTCAGGATCATGTTTACAGACAAGCAGTTACAGCTGCAGGCACAGGATGTATGGCAGCACTTGATGCCGAAAGGTATTTGGCTGAAATTGAAGTTGAAGCGTGATTTTGAATAATGATTTACGATTAAGCTGCTCGAATCTTTACTAAAGTTTTAATAGAGACTTATTAAGGTAAGGTATATTTTCACCGATTTAATCGAGATATTTGAACTGCTTTATTTGGAAATTAATCGTACTTCGTATATCTAATTCCTAAATTTTTGAGGTTCAAATTTGCTAAATTCGTACCTCTTACACCGTAAATCGTAAATTTTTACGGTTATCTTCGCAACCTGTTTTTGTTATAATGGAACTAAAAAACATCATAATTATATGGTTGTTTGCTTTTTGCGCTACATTTTCTCCGGCTTACGGGCAGAAGAAAAGTAAGTCAAAATCAGCTGTAGCAACTCAGAAAAAAAAATACGCAGCCAATAAAAGGACGGCTGTTGAAAATGTTAAAGCCGTAAAAGGTGCCAAGGGAAAGCCAGAGG
>JANYCH010000144.1 GCA_025360395.1 Cytophagales bacterium
GTGTAAACCAGCGTTATCATAAGATTCCTGAAAATCCAATGGTGCAAACTCTTCAATAACCTTGATAATTTCAGAAAGAAGCATTATTATTTTTAAAGTCTGTAAAGGTATATTTCAAATCTAATATGTCATTTAAAAGCCAAAACATATTGCTAGAAGAATTATCAATTTGATATTTTATGGTAATATTGCAGATATGATGCTGAAACCGCACATTTTTTGCTTTATAACTTCAGTTCTAATATGGGCTTATTGTCCTGTTTACTCACAAAACCAAGAAGGTGAGATTGAAAACCAACAAATTATTGTAGAAAAAAACCGAAAAATTGAACTCCCAAATGCACAAAGGAATTTCGAGAAAATAACAATTCAGAAGAAAACTGTAGATATCAGCAAACAGAACTATAATTTTAATGACTACAACCTTCCACTACCTTTTCTAGACGCAAAACTTAAAATCCTATCTGTAAAAGAAGAACCTATTCAAAAGTTATACGCCAATTATTTCAAAGCAGGGTTTGGAAATTATGCCACATCCTATCTGGAAGGTTTTTTATACAACAAAAGAAGTGAAAAGTTTGCTTATGGCCTCAATTTAAGACACATGGCAAGTGCAAGAGGCCCTTTGAAAAATTCGGGGTTGAGCGATAACCATGCACTTTTGTACGGAAAGTATCTGATGCCTAAATATACTATCGAAAGTGACCTTGGTTATTTCAGAACAGCACGACATTTTTATGGTTATAACCAAGATAAAGAGATCCGAAAAGACACTATGCAACAGGTTTTTAATAACGTGTTGTGGAATGTTGGATTAAAAAATACAGACTCTTTAGCTGTTTTAAATTACCAGGCAAATGTTGAAATATCTCATATTTATGACAGATACAGAGCCAGCGAAACTGAAGGATTGATTCGCTACCAAACAAAGCTACAATTGGATTCAGTTTCAAATGCCGGGGCTAAAGGAACAATTTCAATAGCCAGCCGTTCAGATTCCACCACATTTATAAGAAACCTGGTTATTCTTCAACCTTACTATCAAAGGAAATTAGACAAGTTATTAATAACCGGAGGCCTTAATTTCGCTTATGAGAATGATACAGTATATTCAAAAAGGAACTTTCACATTTATCCAAGTTTGAATGCTGAATACTTAATTGAACAATATAAACTTACAATCTTTGCTGGCTTTGACGGAAATATGGAGCGAAACACCTTCCGCTCTATTGTCAAAGAAAATCCCTGGATGGCTCCTCGCTTTGCCCTATCTCATACCAACAAGCAAATTGATTTGTATGCAGGTGTGTATGGAAATGTCCTGAAAAAAATCACTTACCGTTTTCAAGCAGCTTATTTAAACTACAAAAATTTACCTTTTATTCTTAATAATGGTCAAGATTCATTGCGTTTTACACTGGTATATGATCCATCAACAGTGAAAGTTGCGAGATTAAAGGCCGATATTAGTTATAATGTTGATAAAAAAATGTTGGCTGGTGTTCAATTTACTTACCAGTCATTTAATGTTTCAGATAAAATAGTTCAACCTTGGCACATGCCTAAAATGACTGCGAATTATTATCTGACTTATTTTTTCAAAGAGAAAATCATTTTCAATTTAAATTCGTACATGTATTCAGGAATTAAGGCACTGGAAACAAATGGACAAATAAGGGATTTACCAACCATAATGGATTTGAATCTCAAAGCTGATTATTTGTTTTCACGAAATTTTTCTGCTTTTTTGGAACTGAACAATCTTTTGGCTAATAAATATCAAAGGTATTTGTACTATTCACAAAAAGGGATTAACTTTCTTTTGGGTGCAACTTGTAGCTTTTAAAACAGCATGGAAGAAATAAAAGAATATGTTAAAGAAATATTAATCACAGACGAAGTGGTTTGTCTCCCTGGTTTGGGCGGATTTATTTCAAAGCATGTTTCTTCCAGATATGATCAGTCAACTAATATTTTCACCCCACCTCATAAACAAATCGCTTTTAATGACAGGTTAACAAATGAAAGTGAGAATCTTCTGTTTTTAATTCAAAAAAGAACTAAAACGTCAGCTGAAACTGCAAAAATTGAACTTTCAAAATTTGTTGAATCCATTAAATCAGCTTTGCAACAAAATAAAGAATATAACTTCAATGGTTTAGGTCTTTTCTATTCACAGGAAGACGGTTCAATCAATTTTAAAGCCGAAGTAAGTCCAGCTATAGATCCTTTAAATTTTGGTCTTCCACAGATTTTAATCAAGTTTTCCCCTATAGAAACTCCAACTAAATTTTTACAAAAACCCAAAGACAGAAAAGCCATGAGCACTATTGATTTACAATCAGTTCCAGATCCTGGATCACCTGGCGATAACCCATTAAAAAACAATAACGATAAAAAAGAAAAATCTCTGGTTTGGCTTTATATTATCACCCCTATAATACTGCTTGGAGGAATGGCTATGTTTCTTGGTGGTACTGATGATGGCCGTAAAGTGCTTGCCAATATGAACATCATACATGCACCTATGCCAGCTGATTCAGTATTCTCTGATAGTGCATTAAACCGAGATATGGCTTTGGAAGATCCAATGGTGGACTCTGCAACAAATGCACCTACAGAATCATTTGATAACGCAGTTTCCGCAGAAGAAACAATTAAAAAAACCGAAAAACAGACATGGGGCGAAGAGCCTTTAAAATCGAAACAGGAAGAAATAGCAAAAACAGATGTCCATACCTTAACTATTGCCAATCTTATCAAAGGTAAATCTGGCAGGTGCTTTGTTATAGCAGGAGGTTTTTCAAAAAGAAAAAACGCTATACGATTCAGAGAAAAATTAGTTCAGGAAGGATTAGAATCTAAAATAATAGCTCCTGTTGAAGCTGGCTCACTTTACAGGGTAAGTTTAGGAGATTACCCTGAAAAGGCAGTTGCCCTGAAAAAAGCTGAAGAACTTAAACCTACTTATGGAGACAATATCTGGGTAATGATATATTAGTTCCTTCTTTAAATTATAAATTTTTAAATGACTTTTCTACAAATAACCACTCCGGCCGCTACTTCTTTACCCGATGTTCCTCAACAAGTTCAGGAATCAATGTCATTGTTAGACCTTCTCTTCAAAGGAGGCTGGGTAATGATCCCTATTTTGTTTCTGTCTTTAGTGACAATTTACATCATCATTGAAAGAACATTATTTTTATCAAGGGCATCCGAATTTAAACATGGTTTTATGGATGGTATAAAAAATTCAATCGTTAAAGGGGACCTTAGCAGCGCTTTATCTGCTGTTTCACAGCACGATACACCTGTATATGCAATGCTTAAAAGAGGGATTAACAGAATAGGAAGCCCATTGAAAGAAATAGAAAGCTCTATGGAAAGTGCTGGAAGAGTTGAGATTCTCAAACTTGAGAAAAACATGAGCTATCTCGGTATTGTGGCAGCTATTGCACCGATGCTAGGTTTCGTTGGAACAATTTCGGGAGTTATTAAAATTTTCTACAATATATCTTTAGCAGACAATATCAGTATAGGGCTTATTGCCGGTGGGCTTTATGAAAAAATGATAACATCGGCTGCCGGTTTAATAGTTGGGATTATAGCCCATACTGGTTACCAGTTGTTGAATATGAAAATCGAAGGCATTACTTATCAGATGGAAAAGTCTGGTTTAGAATTCGTTGATATCATTACTGACCATAAATAGGCTTCTTAATCAATCAATCGTGAATTTAAGGAGAAGAAATAAAGTCCATTCAACTATGGAAGTTTCAGCGTTGAATGATATTATGTTCTTTTTGATGCTCTTTTTCTTAATTGCATCAACACTTGCAAACCCTAATGTAATAAAATTACTACTTCCCCAGGCGAAAGCGGGACAAACGGTAAGTAAACAGCAATACAGCCTGACTATTTCTAAAGATTTAGCTTACTATATTAATAACGACAAAACACCGCTCAGTTTTGAACAATTAGAACCCAGGCTGAAGTCTATAACAGACAATTCAAATGATGTAACTGTAGTTTTAAAAGTGGACAGGGCAATTCAGGTACAAAACCTTGTGGATGTTCTGGCCATTGGCAGTAAGCACAAGATTAAAATGATCTTAGCTACTCAGTCACCAAAATAAGAACTGAATTTTGATAAAGTTTTTCAAGGTTAATGATCCTTACAGATTCGGGATTTTAACAATTGCATTTATATTCTTACGATTATTAATCTATTATTTCGGTTCCCCGCTTACTCAAATTGAATTACCGTTTTTATTAGCTGCAAGAAGTATTTCACAAGGCAAATGGCTGTATAAAGACGTTTGGGATACAACAGAACCTCTCACCACATTTGTCTATTATTTATTACCTAAAGTACCTGAGAACTTTTCTATCTTTTCTTATTGGGCGAATGTGGTATTGCTGATTTTCAATGCTTTTTATGCTAATTACTTTCTGCAAAAATTAGATATCTTTCTTGATAAAACTTTTTTGCCTGCATTGTTTTACATTTTACTGAGTCTTACCTTTTTTGAACTAAATGTAATTTCAGCCCCACTTCTGGCCTCAACATTTCTGCTTTTTGTATTGAACAATACTTTTTCTTTTCTTAAAAAAGAAAATTACTACAGGCTTTACGACTCGGGTTTTTTTCTGGGAATAGCATCATTATTTTTCTTGCCTTGTATTGCCTTTATACCTTCTGTATTATTAACTCTTTTAGTATTTACCAGGAGTCAGGGAAAAGGATATTTTCTATTTATTCTGGGATTCTTATTTCCCTGGACTTTGACATGCATAGTTTATTTGTGGATTGACGGATTAAATGAGTTCATATATATATTTATCCGGCATTATTTTTCGCACTTTAAGGAGTTTACGTTCTCTTCTGAAACACTTCTGATATTGGTTTTGCCAATCATATTATTTCTTACAGGAGTAATCTACAGCCTTAAAGGAAACCTTAGAGAGATAAATTTTCAAAGTGTAAGCCGAAAATTTTTAGTGTTTTGGTTGCTTGGCGGAATTTTTTGCTGCCTCATCTCTACATCAAAAAGCTTTTCTCTTATCTATGCTGTTATCTTTCCTTTAACATTTTTTTATACTTACAATTTCCTTCAGGTTAAAAAATACATTATTCCAAACCTGATTATCGTATGCTTTATCCTAACCGCTACTTACTTTCAATACCGCTGTTTATCAGGTACTTTATGGCAAAAAAGCGTTTACCAATTTAAAGTCAACAAACTTCATGATACACTTCTTGATAGAAAAAATATTTGGGTCTCTGGCGAGAACCAAGAGCATTATTTATATGCGAAATTATCTGGAAAGTATTTAAACTGGTCTGTAAGCAAAGAGGATTTTAATAACATAGATAAATTCTATGCTGTTGAAAAC
>JANYCH010000175.1 GCA_025360395.1 Cytophagales bacterium
CGATTTTTCAGACAAAATTAAGTCAAAAGCTTTAAATATTAGCCAAAAGGCATTGGCGGCAAATTCAACCCAGTCGCGAACACTAACTAAAAAGGAAAATCCATCTGGCTTAACCTTATTTTACAATCCTGTTTTGGATGAATCCTTCAGAAGGTCAGTGGAAGGAGCAATGCAAAGTACATTACAGTTGATTGAAGGACGGATTACTATCCAAACTTTGTATTCAGGAATTCTTTCTAAACCAATGCCTTCAGACCTTGAAGCTGAAATTATTGCTCCATCACTGAATATTTCTCTTGTACCTGTATCAAAGGATGGAAGTGGAAAAGTTCCAAATGCCACACAACACAATGTACCAGCCTGGACTTTGTTTGCAATGTACTTTATTGTCATTTCACTTGGTAGCAGCATTGTCCGCGAAAAGCAAAGCGGAAGTTTTATCAGGTTAAAAACATTGCCAACCACCTATTTTGTTGCCATCATTTCAAAACAGCTGACTTATTTGATGGTGACAATGTTTCAGGTTTTTGTGATTTTTTCCTTGGGAATCTGGTTTTTTCCTTACCTGAATCTTCCGGTTTTATCCCTCCCTTCAGATCTCCTTGGTCTGGCATTAGTTTCCTTAATATGTGGCTGGTCGGCCGTTAGTTATGCTATTTGTGTAGGTACACTTGCTTCTACACAGGAGCAGGCAAATGGTTTTGGGGCAGTTTCAATCGTAATTTTGTCTGCGATTGGCGGCATTATGGTCCCGTCCTTTGCGATGCCGGGATCTTTTGATTTTTTCCTGAACTTGTCCCCGCTTTACTGGGGCTTAAAATGCTATTATGTTTTATTCCTGGAACAAGGTAAATTTATTCACTTGCTGCAACATCTTTTGCCCTTGTTGGTTTTTATTGCCGTAATGCAAGGTATTACTATATACAGTCTCAAAAGAAAGAACTTAATTTGAAGAAAATTAAAAATGGAAACTGCTGATTTAAAACAGGAACTTAAAGAAAATATTATAAAATTTTTAAATCTGACAATTACTCCAGCAGAGATAAAAGACGATACAGGCTTTTTTGGTGAGCCAGGCTTAGGATTAGATTCCATAGATTCATTGGAACTTATTGTGATGATGGACAGACAATACGGGATAAAAATCAACGATCCTAAGGAAGGGCGTAAGGCTTTGGTGGATATTCAGACAATGGCAACTTATATTGAAGAACACAGGGAGAAAAAATAATTTCTATTGAGCAGGATTTTTGTTACAGGGATTGGAATAATAAGCCCGCTGGGAAATAACCTTACAGAAAATCACATAGCGCTTAAAAATGGCGTCTGTGGTATTTCTAAACTGGAAATGTTTAATTCCAGGTATTCAGATGTTTTTTCTGTTGGAGAAATAAAAATGGCTGATCCTGACATGAGAGATCTGCTGAAAGTAAATTCGAAAGGAGTGACCAGAACTTCCTTACTGGCTCTTCATGCTATGCAACAAGCATTAGCAGACAGTGAATTGAGTGAAAAAGAACTCCAATCTTCTGAAACAGCCTTAATTGGTGCCACCACAGTAGGCGGCATTTGTATGACCGATGAATTGTACCGGGATGCCAACAACCTTTCTCATAATACAGATAACCTGGCATCTTATGACATGGCCTCCGTATTCTTATATCTACAATCGAAATATAAAATTGGTGGGGTAATAAATACTATCAATACTGCTTGTTCTTCTTCTGCGAATTCAATCAGTTACGGTGCGCGATTGATCCAGCAAGGTTATGCCAGGCGGGCAATTGTGGGTGGTGTGGACAGTTTAGCCAAATTCACGATCAACGGGTTCAATTCACTGATGATTTTGTCGCAGGAACTTTGTAAACCATTTGACAAGGACCGCACAGGATTAAATCTGGGAGAGGCTGCGGCTTTTCTTGTGTTAGAAAATGAAAAAGATATAAAGAATAAAAAAGTATATGCCGAATTGAAGGGATTTGCCAATGCCAACGATGCTTATCATCCATCTTCTTTATCTGATAATGGAGAAGGCCCATTTTTAGCCATGCAAAATGCCTTAAAAAATTGTTCTTTAAATGCCGCTGATATTGACTTTATCAATGCACACGGAACTGGTACAGAAAACAATGACATGGCTGAAAGCAATGCGATGCTTAGACTTTTTAGTGACAAAATTGCTTTTGCCTCAACAAAATCCAATACAGGCCATACTTTAGGAGCTGCAGCAGCAATTGAAGCCGTTTATTGCATTT
>JANYCH010000201.1 GCA_025360395.1 Cytophagales bacterium
ATATTCCCAAACCCAAAATTATCGGTGGTTTATAATATTGTCTGTTATAAACCTGCCCCAGACCAGGAATAACGGCTGAATATAAGGTAGCTCTTTTTGCTGAATGCTTTTTAGTTTTAAAAGTGGTGTCACTTAGCCAGGCATTCCCATCTGAAGAATCTCTTTCTAAAGTAGCCTCACTTTTTGGAGGTAATGAAGGAATAGTGTCTGTTTTCGGAGATTGTCCTAAAACCTTACCCGCTAAAAGGAAAGATAAAACAATAGAAAGAACAAACTTGGTCCTCATCAGGGATTGATAATTTCGAGGATACGGTTAAGGTCATCTTTAGAAATAAAAGGGATTTTTATTTCGCCATTCAGTTTCTCGTCACTGGAAATGCTAATCCTCGTTCCGAAGTGAGAAGAAAGCCTTCCCTGCAATTGTTTCAGCTCAATATTTTCAGGTGATTTTGATTTAGCAACTGGTTTATCCTCTTTGCCAGACATAGCCCTTACTATATCTTCAACTTTTCTTACAGAAAGATCTTCGTTTAATACCTTATTGAAAATAGCCAACTGGTCTTCGGTTTTTTCAACATTGATGATAGCGCGGGCATGCCCCATGCTCAATTTATTATCTCGTATAGATGCCTGGATTGCCGGAGGAAGTTTCAATAACCTCAGGTAATTGTTAACAGTTGTCCTGTTTTTACCAACCCTTGTACCCAATTCTTCCTGTTTCAGGTTACATTCACTCAATAATCTTTGATAACTCAAAGAAATCTCAATTGCATTCAGGTTTTCACGCTGAATGTTTTCAATTAATGCCATCTCCAGCATTTGCTGATCATCAGCTGTCCTTACATAAGCAGGAATAATCTTTAAACCCAATAATTTACTGGCCCTGAACCTTCTTTCCCCAGAAATAATCTGAAATTCCTTTTCACTTAATTTTCTTACAGTTATAGGCTGGATAATTCCCTGAACTTTGATTGATTCAGCGAGTTCAATTAAGGCATCTTCATCAAAATAACTCCTGGGCTGGCCAGCATTGGCTTCAATTTGATCCAAGGGTATTTCAGAAATTGTATTTATTTCAACTACTTTCTCTTCAACAGGAGATACAACCGGGGTTGCATCGGATAAAAGGGCACTCAGGCCTCTGCCCATTGCAGGTTTCTTTTTATTGTCTGACATTACATCGCAAAATAACGGATTGTAAAGGTAAACGAAAAAGTCGATTTCCCTTTTTAAGTTATTTCAAATTCGGGATATATGATTTTGATTAGTCTTGCTTCCAGTTAATCTTGTAAAACAACGCAATTTTTCTACCAAGTACTTCGCTGATTTTACGGTAAGAATCAAAAGTCCATCCTGCTACATGAGGGGTAAGCAAGATATTAGGCAAACTGGTAAGTTCATCGAAATCCTTCTTTTGAGTTGGGGATAAAGAATTCAGCTTTTCATTTTCTAAAACATCCAGACCTGCACCCAGTACTTTTCCCGATTTAATTTTGTCCAAGAGATCGGCAGTATTTACTATTTCACCCCTTGCTGTGTTTATGAGCCAGATGGGTTTACTAAACTTCGAAAAAAACTCTTTATTGACCAGGTTCCGGTTATGATCATCAAGGGGGATATGTAGGCTTACAATGTCGGCATCCTGAAAAATAGTTTCTAAAGATGATATAGTCACGCCCAATTCTGAATACTTGATACCCCGAATGTCGTATGCCAGTACTTTACAACCAAAAGAAGTCAACCTTTTTGCAACTTCCCTTCCTGTGTTACCAAAACCAATTATTCCAACAGTTTGACTCCCTAATTCTACTCCGCGGTTGTCTTCCCTTTTCCAGATGCCATTTCTAATCTCTTTATCAGAGGAGGATATTTTATTGAGAAGGTTTAATAACAAGCCAATAACATGTTCTGCCACAGCGTCCCTGTTTCCTTCAGGTGCATTCAGTATGGCTATTCCCATACTTTCGGCTGTTTCAAGGTCTATATTATCCTTACCTGCGCCAGCCCTGGCAATATATTTGAGTTTTGTAGCCTTGGTGAGGAATTCTTTATCTAATTTTATTTTGCTCCTTACAATTACCCCATCATACTTATTTATTTTTTCAAGGATCTCTTCTCTGGAAATAGTTGGTTCATAATCGGTTTCAATCCCAAGATCTTCCAAAATTTTGATAATGGAAGGGTACATATCATCGATTATGAGACAATTGGATTTCATTTTCAAAATAGTACTTTGTACTTTGTATAAGTATTTATAATTACCAGCGCATTATTCATAGGCTGTAAAGCATTGAAGCGACCGAAAAATAGACTCCCAGACCTAACAGGTCGTTAGTGGTTGTGATGAATGGTCCTGAGGCCACAGCTGGATTGATCCCGAAATTATCCAGGATCAAAGGAGTTATTGTTCCCATTACTGACGCCAGCATTACTACACTTAGTAATGCAATAGAAACTACAAAAGCCAGCTTGGTTGGCTGGCCCAAGGTAAGATTTACTAAAAACACAAGAGTGGCCAGGACCAATCCATTTATTAATCCGACCATCAGCACTTTTATTAAACGATGGCCCAAATTCTTTTCGAAAAAGGTGCGGTTTGCCAAACTTTGTACTACTATAGAAGACGACTGAACTCCAACATTTCCGCCTGTTGCTGTTATCAAAGGGATAAAAAATGCCATAGCAGGAATAATGGCTAAATTCTTTTCAAAGAGGCCAATAAAGCTCGCACCTGTCAACCCTCCTACCATTCCTATCAGCAGCCATGGCAGCCTCGCACGGGTGAGCATCCATACTGAATCATCTTCTTCAATGTCTTCTGTAATACCGGCCATTGCCTGGCGGTCCATTTCCTGTCTTTCTTTTATAATGTCTACTACGTCATCAATAGTGACCATACCGACAAGCTTTTTCTGGACATTCACAACAGGAATGGAATCTAAATCATATTTCTGCATGATATCGGCGACTTCTTCGCTTTTCATCCAGGTTTCTACAAAAATCACATCAGTTTCTGCTATTTCCAGCAGCTTCGTATAATCTGTTGCCAGAATAATTTTTTTCAGTGAAACGTGCCCAACCAAAGCTTCATTCTGATCTACAACATAAACTGTATAAAGCTTTTCAAGTATGGCAGTTTGATTCCTTATTTCTTCAATACAATGCTTTACGTTCCAGTTTACGTTTGTAACCACAAACTCTTTTGCCATAATGGCACCAGCAGTATTTTCTTCATACCGAAGTAGGTCCAGGATGTTCTGAGCCTTTTCTTTGTTTTCTATGAACCCTATAACTTCTTCACGTGTGCGTAAAGGCTGTTCGTTTAAAATATCAGCTGCGTCATCAGAGTCCACAAACTCCATCATTTCAGCTATTTCCTTTGAATCAAAATTCTTTAAAAATTTCGTCCTGGTGTCTTCATCAATATAACTAAGTATTTGTGCATCAAGATCTTTATCGAGGATATCAAAAATATACTTGCATTCCTCACTATTCATCTCATACAATACCGAAGTAATGTCAGCAGGGTATAATTCATCTAAGGTTGTCCTGATTTTTTCCGCGTCTTTAGCCTGAACTAAATCCCTCACCTCTTCCAGAAACTCCTTGCTTAATTCGAATTGCACTTTTTAATATTTAGTATTGCGTACTTAGTATTTAGACTGCTTCACCTTCGGTTGATTTGTTTTACTCAAAACTCGTAACTCACAACTGATAATTTACTTTTTTCTTAGCGCTTCTATTTCATTTGTTAATTTAACGAATTCATCCACGCCCAGTTCTTCAGCCCTTTTAGTAAAATATTCATTTGCCAGGTATTCTGCGGGCAAATTTAAACTCTTAAGATTGTTTCGCAATGTTTTCCTTCTGTTATGATAAGCTACTTTTATCAGGGCTTTAAATTGCTTTTCATTGCATCCCAATTCAGTTCTGGAATTCCTTGTAAGCCTGATAACTGCAGACATTACCTTGGGGGGCGGATCAAATACATACTGAGGAACAGTAAACAGATATTCAATTGAATACCAGGCATGTAAAAGTATTGTTAATATTCCGTTGTCCTTTTCACCAACCATTCTTTCCGCCACTTCCTTTTGAAGCATGCACACAACTTCCGGTACTTTATCCCTATATTCTAGGATATGAAAAAATATCTGAGAAGAAATATTGTATGGGAAGTTTCCTGTAACACCTAACAAACTTGTTTCAATTGAGTTAAGGTCAGTTTGAAGGAAATCACCATGAATAACGGTCAGGTTTTCTTGTCCTTTGTATCTGCTATTTAAGAATGGAATTGATTCTGTGTCAATTTCTATGGCTGTTATTTTTTTGTCACTTTTGAGAAGGAAATCTGTTAATGCACCAGTTCCGGGACCTATTTCAAGTAAATGTTTATATCCCATATGTCCCAGGATACTATCGGCAATTTTCGCTGAGATGGTACTGTCTGTCAGGAAATGCTGACCTAGGTGTTTCTTGGGTGTAACCTTCATATTGAGTTCCTGGAACCTTGTTGTTTTAAATAAGTAAAATACGGTTACAGCATAAACCCTATTCTTACCGTCCAGGGGCTGGAATAAAGAGGATGGATAGGTGTCCAGGCAAGGTTATAAAGGACTGAAATCATCACACCACCTTTTTCTGTTAATTTCAATAAATATCCCCCACCTAAAAATACTGAATTCACCCACTGCCTTTCCCTTCCAAAGTTTACAAAAACCGGCGCATTGAGGAATTCATGTTCCAGGTAAGCAAAGAAATTTTGGTATATAATGTACCTTGCAAAGGTCCGTCCACCATAAATATTGGCTTCGTAATTTAAACCTGTG
>JANYCH010000245.1 GCA_025360395.1 Cytophagales bacterium
TGGGCATCATCCTGAGTAAAGCCTCTTACGCGGGTCAAACCATGCAATTCTCCGCTTTGCTCGTAACGGTAAACTGTTCCGAATTCTGCAAACCGGATAGGAAGGTCTTTGTATGACCTTGGTTTTGACTTATATATCTCGCAATGATGCGGACAATTCATTGGTTTCAGGAAAAACTCCTCCTCTTCCGGTGTTTTGATGGACTGGAATGAGTCTTTCCCATATTTATCGTAGTGACCGGATAGTACATACAACTTTTTATTGGCAATATGAGGGGTTACAACCTGCTGGTAACCTGCTTTTTCCTGTGCTTTTTTCAGGAAGTTCACCAGGCGTTCTCTCAAAATAGTCCCCTTTGGAAGCCACATTGGCAAACCCTTTCCTACATTTTCAGAGAAGCAAAACAATTCCATCTCCTGTCCCAGCTTGCGGTGATCTCGCTTTTTGGCTTCTTCCAGGATGTGTAAATACTGCTCCAGTTCTTTTGCCTGAGGGAAAGTCACTGCATATACCCTGGTGAGCATTTTGCGCTTATCGTCCCCGCGCCAGAAAGCCCCGGCAACATTCATCAGCTTTGCAGCTTTGATAAAACCGGTATTGGGAATATGCGGCCCACGACAAAGGTCTGTGAAATTTCCCTGGGTATAGAAAGTAATGCTTCCATCTTCCAGTCCTTCAAGGAGTTCCAGTTTATATTCGTCGCCTTTTTCTGTAAAATATTTTATAGCATCAGTTTTGCTGACTTCTGCTCTCTTGTACTCGCTTTTGGTGCGGGCCAGTTCGAGCATTTTATCTTCTACTTTTTTAAAATCGTCCTGAGAGAAAGCCCTGTCGCCAAGGTCAATATCATAGTAAAACCCGGTTTCTATGGCCGGACCTATTCCCAGTTTAACTCCAGGATATAAAGCTTCCAGTGCCTCAGCTAGTAAGTGGGCAGAAGAATGCCAGAATGTAGATTTGCCTTCTGTATCGTTCCATGTGAGCAATTGCATGGAAGAATCTTCGTTGATCGGAAGGGTGGCATCCTGTACTTTGCCATTCACCTTTGCAGCTAACACATTGCGCATAAGGCCTTCACTGATACTCCGGGCGATGTCTAAACTTGTAGACCCTTTTGGATATTCCCGTACTGAACCATCGGGTAAGGTAATTTTGATCATGTTAAAGCTCAATAAAAAAAGAGCCGCAAATTAACAGATTTTTGGCTTTAGCTTTGCTTTCTATTGAATACTAAACTGATTTATTATCAAATGTTAAAGATTTACGGGATTAAGAATTGTGATACGATGAAGAAGGCTTTTACTTTCCTGGAGGAGAAAGGAAAGCCTTATGCCTTTCATGATTATAAAAAAGAAGGAATTGATGCCGGCACTATCCGTACCTGGCTGAAGAAATTGAGCCTTGAACTGGTGATAAACATGAAAGGCACAACCTGGAAACAGCTGACTGACGAACAAAAAGCAAAGGCGCAAAATACGGAAGCGGCCATCGCCTTGATGATGGAAAAACCTTCTTTGATCAAAAGGCCCTTGGTTGAACTGGACGGAGAATTTACCCTGGGATTTTCGCCTGAAGCCTGGGAAAACAAATTTTAAACCTCACGGAATTTTAATGCATAGCTCTTTTGTTTTATATTGATTGAAGATGATTTTCCATAACAGGAATGAGTAAAGAGCTGCATATCAAAAACATGGTTTGTCCCCGGTGTATGGAATCTGTTGAGGGCATTTTAAAAGAAATGAAATTGCCTTTTGAAAGTATCAAACTGGGAGAAGTGGTATTGAAGGATGAGCTGGATGCAGGTGCAGCTGCCAGCCTGAAAGCAAAGCTCCAAGAAAAGGGCTTTGAGTTACTGGAAGATAAAAAGACTAAAATTGTAGAAAAGGTCAAAAAACTAATTTTCCAGCTTATTGACCATTATGAAGAACATAAACTGTCGAAATTATCAGATTACCTTTCCCGGGAAATTGGTTATGATTATTCTCACATCAGCGGAATATTTACTGAAAACCAGGGGCTGACAATAGAACGATTTATGATCCTGCAAAAGATAGAGCGGGCCAAAGAACTTTTAACTTACAATGAACTGAACCTGAATGAAATTGCCAACCGCTTGCATTACAGCAGTTCAGCTGCCTTGTCAGCTCTATTCAAAGAAATAACAGGCTCCACTCCAACTGAATTTAAAAAACTGAAAGAACCGGGAAGAAAGAATCTGGACGAAATCTGATCAGCTAATTTTCGCATTCAAAATGACAAGTCTTGCTATTCAATAGTCTGCGTGCTATTTCGCCCATCACATAAGGTACACTGCTGCATTTTTCCTGTTTCCTACCATTGCTGGTATTGTGAATATGGGCAAAACCCAATCCATCGTAGCCTATTGTGTGACAATATTCATGAATCAAATGAGCAGCATAGCATTTTGCCCCGTTTTTCAAGATGAATTTTTCACTGGTCTCTATCCTTTTAGAATGATAAGTAGTGCCAATATTGTCACCATTCTGATCCGGGTAAACAGACAATTCAAATTCTAAAGTATCATTGTCAAATGGTTTAAACACCTCATGTCCTTTGAGAAAAAGAAAACGGATTTCTTCGTTTGTACAACCTTTGGTATTGACAAATTGGGCTGCAAGAACTGCATTGCGAAATCCAGCTGTATTCACAATGCTGTCAATCAAAAAGACTGCCTTTTGAAGAATTGAATCTGTTTTTGGAGTGAAATTTTGCCTTTTCAGGATTTTGATGGATGTATGAGAGGTTTGAATTTGGTTTTGTGCTTTAGCCAGACTGGTTAATAAAAACAAAGTCGGACAGATCAAAACAGCCAGGAGGAAATTGCGGGAATAATAAAATACTTTTGGCTGCATTTTTGAAAGTAATCATTCAAATTTAACAGGATACTTTTAACTGTAAATATTGGGAAGCAGGCTGTACCATGTTCTTCACAATCTATCAATTATATTTGACTGACCAGATTATCAATCTTAATCTAAATGAAAATTTTAAAAATGACTGCCGTTATCCTTTTAGCCACATTTTTATTGATCGGACTAAGTGTTTACATTTTTCTTCAGCAACCAATGTTTGGAAAACTGTCAACCGGCGATAGACTGGCAAGAATAGAAAAGTCTCCAAACTTCAAAGACGGCCAATTTCAAAACCAAAGCATTACACCTGATCTGGCAGAAGGAGTCAGTTATTACTCGGTCTTAAAAGAATTCCTGTTCAACAAAAACAAAAGAAACAAACCGACAGACATCTTACCTTCAAAAAAAACGGATCTTTTGAATTTAGATCCAGCCCAAAATACGCTGGTTTGGTTTGGACATTCTTCCTACTTTCTCCAGGTAGACGGCAAAAAGATATTAGTAGACCCTGTTCTAAGTGGAGCAGCTTCACCAATTAAAGCTACAACCCGTAGTTATCCTGGAACTGACGTTTATTCAACTGACGAGTTGCCGGAAATTGATTATCTCTTCATCTCTCATGACCATTGGGACCATCTGGACCATGAAACCTTGCTTGCACTTAAACCGAAAATAAAGAAAATCGTAACAGGACTAGGAACCGGCGCCCACCTGGAACATTGGGGCTTTGATCCATCTGTCATCATTGAAAAAGACTGGTATGAAACGGAGGCTTTAGATAACGGCTTTTCAGTGACTGCTACACCAGCAAGGCACTTTTCAGGTCGCGGCCTTACCCGGAATAAGGCCTTGTGGATCTCTTTTGTCCTTAAAACCCCCACCATGAAAGTTTATATAGGGGGAGATTCCGGTTATGATAAACATTTTGGTGAGATAGGCCAAAATTATGGTCCGTTCGACCTTGCCATACTGGAATGCGGACAGTATGATAAGAGCTGGAAATATATACATATGATGCCAGAGGAAGTTGTGAAAGCCTCTCAGGATTTAAATGCTAAAGTTTTAATGCCTGTTCACTGGGCAAAGTTTTCTTTGGGAAACCACGCCTGGGACGACCCGATCTTAAGGGTTACCAACGAAGCCAGAAGATTGAATGTACCAGTCCTTCACCCTATGATTGGAGAAGGGGTGAACTTACAGGATACGCTTACAAAATTCCAGGAATGGTGGAAAGGCATAAATTAAAAATCAGTCTAAAGCTGTGTGGTCTTTAACCTGAGGCTATTTAATACTACTGAAACAGAACTTAAAGCCATGGCTGCACTTGCCATCATAGGATCCAGTAATATTCCCCAGACCGGATATAAGATCCCAGCAGCCACGGGAATCCCAACCAGGTTGTAAAAAAATGCCCAGAAAAGGTTTTGCCTGATCGTTGAAACTGTTTTTTGAGATAATTTTATTGCTTTAGGTATGGCTCCCAGGTCTGAAGTCAGCAAGGTTACCGAAGCTACATCCATGGCAATGTCAGAACCTTTTCCCATGGCAATGCCTACATCAGCTTGCGCCAGGGCATTAGAATCGTTGATCCCATCGCCCACCATGGCAACAATTTTACCTTCTAATTGTAATTGTTTGATGAAAGCTGCCTTTTCAGCTGGCAACATGCTGCTTTTGTAATTTTCTATTCCTGTTTGAGTTGCTACGAACCTGGCTGTCGTTTCATTGTCGCCGGTAAGCATGTATATTCCTATACCTGACTGTTTTAATTGAGCAATTGCCTTAGAGGAGTTTTCTTTAATCTTGTCGGAAATGGCAATGATGCCTAAAACTGTTTTTGAATCAGAGAAATAAACCAAAGTGATTGCCTGCATATTCCAGGACAGAATTTTAGATCTTATTTTTTCAGGTATTGCAATGTTATTTTCAGAAATCAATTTTTCATTCCCAACAAAATAGGTTTGGTTGTTGACTGAAATCTTGGCTCCTTTTCCAGGAATATTTAAGTACCCTTCATTTGGAAGGGTTTTTAATTTTTCCGGGACCAAATATTCTATAACAGCTTTTGCAAGGGGATGACTGGAGGCAGATTCAATTGCAAAAAGGATGTCCTGAAAATGGGAATTGCCGTTCAACCAAAATATTTCATTTACTACCGGCTTTCCTTCTGTGATGGTGCCGGTTTTATCTAACACCAGGACATCCACCTTACAAGTCAGTTCCAGGCTTTCAGCATCTTTAATCAGGATATGATGATCTGCGCCTTTTCCGATACCCACCATAATAGCAGTTGGAGTAGCAAGTCCCAGGGCGCAAGGGCAGGCAATGACCAAAACCGTTACAGCAGCCATCAATCCATGTGCAAATGCATTTTCAACCCCTGAAAGCATCCAGATTATAAAAACAAGAATGGCGATTACCATTACAACAGGCACAAAAATACCGGCTACTTTGTCTACCAGCTTTTGCACGGGAGCCTTACTTCCCTGCGCATCCTGAACCATTTTAATAATTTGAGCCATAACAGTTTCAGCACCCACCTTTTCAGCCTGGTAATGAAGGACGCCTTGCTGATTGATTGTCCCGGCAAAAACCATATCACCTTTTGCTTTGCCAGATGGTATTGGCTCTCCGGTTATTGAACTTTCATCAACAAATGAACTGCCGCTTAATACAAAGCCATCCACGGCTATTTTCTCTCCCGGTTTTGCTACCACAGTCGATCCTACTTTCACCAGATCAAGATCCAATTCTCTTTCTGAACCATCTGAATTTAACACCCAGGCGGTTTTAGCTTGTAACCCTATCAGTTTTCTTATTGCTGTTGAAGTTCCGGATTTAGCCTTTTCTTCAAGCAATTTCCCCAAAGACACAAAAGCGATTACCACAGCAGCAGCTTCGTAATAAACATGGGCATGTAAGCCTTGTCTGTGCCAGAACTCCGGATAAATAGTATTAAACAGACTAAACGCAAACGCAATACCGGTGCTGACTGCCACCAGAGTATCCATATTGGCCTGACCATGTTTTAGCTTTTTCCAGGCACTTTTGAAAAAGTGCAAACCGAATCCAAATACAACAGGAGCAGACAGGATTAACTGTATGTAGTTTCCATAAGGCAAATCCATAAAGAACATTCCAATCACTACAACAGGAACAGAAAGAAGTATAGACCCAACAGCCAGAAATTTAATTTCCTTCAAAGATTCCTCTTGAATATGATCAGCTGTTTTCTGAATATTGTCTGAAGGTTCTATTAAAAGATCGTATCCAATAGACAGAACGGTTTTCTTCAATCCTTCCAGGGTCACTTTCTCCGGGTCATAGGTAACCGATCCCATCTGACTGGCATAATTTACAGAAGCCTCACTGACACCTGCTGTATTTTTAAGCATGGATTCTACGCTCGATGCACAGGAAGCACAGGTCATTCCGGTAATAGGGAAGGTGGTTTTCATGATAGTTGACTGTTAACAGTTGATGGTTGACAGGTAGCAACTGTAATTTGAATCCTTATGACAAAATTCATCACTCATTACTCATCGTTCATAATTTATCATTCATA
>JANYCH010000287.1 GCA_025360395.1 Cytophagales bacterium
TCCACGACTATTATCACAGCACAGTTAGATCCATTACAAAGCGAAGGAAAACTGTTGGCAGAAAAAATAAATGCAGCAGGTGTCAGGACAATGTACAGGAACTATGATGGCGTAACGCATGAGTTCTTCGGGATGGGAGCCATTCTTCCTGCTGCCATGATGGCTGAAATGCTTGCAGCAGAGCAATTGAAGGAATCTTTTTTGAAAGCAAAAAAATAGGAAAAATTAAAACCTCAATTGGTCGATTTAGGTCAATTGAGGTTTATAAGGTTATAACCTTCCCAAAGCCATCTTCGCTCTTTCCTGAGAAACGCAAAGTGAAGCTCTTAAGTACCGGGCTCCGTTCTTCCCAAAAATGATCCCCGGAGTTACAAATATATTTTTCTCATAAAGTAAAGTATCGGCATAAGCAGGTACATCCTGGATCGAATCAGGAGCTTTCGCCCATACAAAAAGTCCCATTTGCTTTTTGTCGTAAATAAAATTTAGCTTATCAAAGAATTGAAAGATCAATTGTCTTCTTTCAAAATATTCCTGGTTTCGGGCATCATGCCACTCTTCTTCATTTTTAAGTGCTTCTATTGAAGCGAGCTGAACTGGTAAGAACATTCCAGAATCTATATTGCTTTTCACCCGAAGAATAGCCCCAAGGTAATCTTCTCTGCCTACTACCATACCAACTCTCCATCCAGCCATATTAAATGACTTGCTTAAAGAATTCAGTTCAATAGCCACTTCAAACGCCCCCGGAACAGAAAGAATGCTTATAGGTTCATCTTCATTTAAGACTAAACTATAAGGATTATCATGGCAAAGCAATATTTCATGCTTTTTAGCGAAAGCCACCAGTTCTGCAAATTTCTCTAAATTAGCCTTAGCGCCGGTAGGCATGTGCGGGTAATTGATCCACATCAAACGTACCCCGCTTAAATCCAGTTTTTCCAGCTTGCTCAGGTCAGGATACCAACCTGTTGCTTCCGTCAAATCATAAGTAACAATTTCTGCGCTTACAAGATTTGAAACCGATGTGTATGTAGGATAGCCTGGGTCCGGGACCAAAACTTTATCTCCTGGATTAAGAAAAGCCATCGAAATGTGCATGATCCCTTCTTTTGATCCCAATAAGGGCAGGATTTGATTTGCCTGATTTAATTTAACCTTGTAGGTGTCTTCGTAAAAATCGGCTATTCCCTGTCGCAATTCCGGTAAACCTCTGTATGGCTGGTACCCATGGTTTTTTGAATTACGGGCGGAATCAATAAGTGCCTGAACAGTATTTTGAGAAGGTGCCATATCGGGGCTCCCTATCCCGAAGCTGATAATGTCTTTGCCGGCATCGATCAGTTTTTTTATTTCTTCTAATTTTTTAACGAAGTAGTAGTCTTCAACCTGCTTAAGTCTGTTTGCTAAAGGAATGATCATGAGTAAGTTTCTCCTTTTTTATATTGTCCTAAAATCTTTAAATCTAAACAGTAATCTTTTATTTCTTCCAGTACATAATTATGAGCATCAAAATCTTCCCAATCCAGCTCAAGGTAGAATGTATATGTGTCCTGCCTTCCCAATACAGGTATTGATTGTATCTTTGTTATGTTAATCTGGTATTTATATATAATTCCTAAGAGTGCATACAAACTTCCCGGATCATCCGCCAAACGGAAGGATATAGTAGCTTTGTTGGCATTTTTTACTTTTAAAGTCTTGTCTTTAGTAATAATAAAGAACTTAGTATAGTTTTCTTTGAAGGTTTCTACACTTGTATACATCAATTCCAATCCATACAATTCAGCAGCCCTTTTGCCTGCGATAGCAGCAGCCCCCATTTCAAGTTTATCTTTGATATCTTTAGCAGCATCTGCAGTGTCATAGTATTCTTCCAGGTGAATGTGGGGATATTGTAGTAGAAAATCTGAGCATTGCATCAAAGCCATGTAATGCGAGCGGACTACTTTAATATCGTTCATTGTTTGCCCGGGCAATGCCATAAAGTTCATCACAATCCTTAACCTTACTTCCCCGATTATGTTAAAACCATAATTTTGAATAAGGGAATAATTACTCAGGATAGTACCCGCAATTGTATTTTCAAAGGCAATCATAGCATAATCTGCTTCACCTTTCTGTAGCACATCACAAAGGTCTTTAAAAGTTACACAATGGACTGTTTCATTAAGGTATGGGAAATAAATTCTTGCTGCTATGTCATGGAAAGAGCCATCTCCACCTTGTATCGCTATTTTAAGTTTCTTTTCCATCTTAATAAAACAAAAATCCCCGCTTAGGGCGGGGATTTGAAAAGGCATATAAAATCCGTTTCAGCAGCCCGCTGTTATTAAACGTTTACTAAATCGATTTACCGGCCTTTTCATAATGGGTGCAAAGCAAACATTTTTAGGCTCAAGTATCAAATTTTAAGATGAATTTGTTAGATAAGTTTAACCGGGAAAGGTTGCCCATTTAGAAATTAGATAAAACTGAATGCTTAAATTCTTCGAAGGTAAATAGAACCTGATTTTAAAGATAATCGTTAGAACTAATTATATAATATTGTAAACTTAGAATTCAATTTTGGTTGTAAAGCCTTTTAAAATTATAGAATGTCCCCGTGATGCTATGCAAGGGCTTCCATATTTGGTACCTACCGAAGTGAAAATTAAGTACCTCAATCTCCTTCTTAAATCAGGATTTCATACACTCGATTTTGGCAGTTTCGTTTCACCTAAAGCTATTCCTCAAATGGCAGATACTGAACAGGTCCTTTCTGGACTTGACCTTACAGGCTCTGATACTAAGTTGTTGGCAATAGTTGCCAACCAAAGAGGGGTGGAGCAAGCCTGTCGATTTGCGGAGATCAATTATCTGGGACTTCCCCTTTCTGTATCTGAATCATTTCAGCAAAGGAATACCAATTCTGGAATTCAGGCAGGTTTAGAATTAATAGAATCCGCTATTGAACTCTGTCAAAAAAACACGAAGGAGTTGGTAGTTTATTTGTCAATGGCTTTCGGCAATCCTTATGGCGATGATTACTCTTTTCAGATAGTTTCAGATTATGCCGGGAAAATAGCAGTCTTAGGTTGTAAGATTATCTCACTTGCAGATACTGTAGGCTTGGCAACAGCTAGTCAAGTCCAAATTCTTAGCAAAACGATTCTTACCGAACTTCCGGATATTGAAATAGGACTACACCTTCATGTAAACCCAAACCAAGCTACAGAATCAATTTCTGCTGCAATTGATTCTGGTTGCACAAGGATTGATACCGCTTTGGGTGGTTTTGGAGGCTGCCCCTTTGCTGAAGATGAACTTACTGGGAATATGCCAACCGATGCTCTTTTAAAATACTGCATGGAACATAATATTGCTCACAATATTAACCTTGACGCACTTTCAGAAGCCAGAAACTACTTATTTCAGAATGTAATCAGGTAATCGTTATTCTTCATACAAACCGGAACTGAGGTATCGGTCTCCACGGTCACATATAATACAAACAACTACCCCAGAATCAAGGGTTTCCATTAATTTTAGTGCGGCAGTGACTGAACCTCCGCTGCTCATCCCAGAAAATACTCCTTCTTTTCTTGCCAATATTTTTGCCATGCCTGTGGCTTCCTGCTGGGTAACTTCAATAACCTTATCAACCCTTGATGGATCAAATATTTTGGGAAGGTATTCTTTTGGCCATTTTCTTATTCCGGGAATGTTTGAACCATCTGCGGGCTGAGCACCGACAATCTGAATATTGCTGTTTTGTTCTTTCAGGTATCTGGAAACACCCATTATGGTGCCAGTAGTACCCATTGCAGATACAAAGTGGGTAATCTGACCATTGGTGTCTCTCCATATTTCGGGCCCGGTAGCTTTGTAATGAGCCATATAATTATCCGGGTTAGCAAACTGATCTAATACATAATAGCCTTTTTCATTTTTAGTTTTCTCAGCAACATAGTCTATTGCCCCTTCCATAGATTTTTCTTTCGGTGTGAGCGTAACTTTTGCTCCAAAAGCCTGCATTGTTTGGATCCTTTCTTTGGTCGCATTTTCTGGCATAACCAATTCAATATCCAGATTATATAACCTTGCAATCATTGCCAAAGCGATTCCTGTATTTCCACTTGTTGCTTCTATCAGTTTTATACCGGGTTTTATATCTCCTCTGTCTATGGCAGACTTGATCATGTTATGCGCTGGGCGGTCTTTAACACTTCCTCCTGGGTTGTGACCCTCCATTTTGCCATAAAGTTTAATGTTTTTATGGGTGTGAATATGGTTTAATTCAATCAAAGGTGTGTTGCCGAGAAAATCTAAAAGGGTCGCCATGATATTAATGAATAGGATGTTCAAATTAAATCAAATAATTGCCATTGGAAAGTATTGTCAAAAAATGAATTTAAAAACTAAATAAGATTTGGAGAATTTATTTTGAATTTTGTTGTTGTGTTATAAAATGAAAATACTAACTTAAAATAACCTACTTAATCTAATTAAAACCGTATAATGAACCATGAAAACTGTCATCAGATACTTTTACTTTTTTATAATAATGGTGTCTTGCGTACCAAGCGCAAAATTTAATAAGGCCCAAATTGAAATTAATTCTCTCAAAAAGGAGAATACTACGTTAAAATCGTATTCCGACTCTGTAAATGAGATATATACTTCCCTGAAGTCAGATTACAATACTCTTTCTTATGATTTTGATGAAACACTACGTTATTCTGCTTTTACTGACAGGGACTTGTTGAAGGAACTCAACAGTGAAAAGGCCGAAGGTAAAAGGAATGCCCTATTTATTCAGCAATTGCAGTCGCAATCACTTAGGGTCCATACCAGGTCTGAATTGCGGGCAAATACATTTTCTAAAGATGCAGCCTGTTTACTTGGTATTTATACCCATAATAAATGCATCTTATTGAGAAATAATGTCTTAACAATTGACATAGAAGGATTAATGACTTCTGCGACTGATAAGCAAAATAAGTTGCGAAGTACATTGAAAGAACTTTTGTATTCTTTACAAAACCGTGAAGATGTGATAGTTTCAGTGAGTTTATATCAATCAGGAGTAAATTCTAATTGGGCTAAAGTCACACTCCAACAGGAATTACTTGGTTTTTTGATTTCAGATGCTTCTTTAAAACCGTCCATCATTATTGGATCAACTAAAATAATATCGAAAGAAAAGAGCCTTGAATTTGGTTTTTCTACCGATTCAAGGCTCCTATTGGAACTGGAATTTAAAGGATAATTATTTTGTCGGTTTCTTTTCAGCTGTTTTAGCTGGTTTTTTTTTCAGTTGGAACTGCTTCTTTAGTTTCCTTTTTTACAGGTGCTTCAGAAACTTTTGCTTCTTTTTTTGCAGCTGGTTTGCTCTCTTTCTTGGCTTCTTTGGTTTCTGCTACTGGCTCTGGCGCTGTTTCCTTTTTGGACGATTTTTTATCTTTTTTAGGCTCAGCCTCAGATTTTGAGGTGTCAGGAGTTTTGTCTTCTTTATTTGCAAAAGAAGTTTCAAAACCATTAACTACCAAAATGTTGAACCAGGTAACGATTTTTTTGATGTCGCTGTTGTAAACCCTTTGTTTATCATGTTCTGGAACAAGTTCAGTGAAAAAAGACCTCAGTGCCGAATCTGATTGTTTAGGATCAAGTTCTACCTTCTTGCCATACTTGGCGAAAACAATCCTGAAAACATCTATTAAGGGTATATTGTCGCCGCTTTCTGTGTAAACTGATATTTCACCCAACACAGAGACTTTCGTACTTGTTCCAACGATTAACCTTGCCTTAGAACCGTCCATGGCTTCTAGGATAACCCCATTAACAGCAGGTTTAATAATTTTGTAAAGTCCAGGTTTGCCAGAAACAACAGCAATTTCCTTTAATTCCATAGGTTAAACAATCAATTTTGAGGCTGCGAATGTAAGTAATTACTTTGTTGATTCAAATTATGAGACATCCTGAGGATGGAATTGGGCTATATTTTTCTGTATATATTCCAATATTTCTTCTTTCCCGGACCTCTTTTCAGCTGAAGTTAAAAATATCGGGGGCAACTCGTCCCAGAATTTTAAGAGTTCTTTTTTAAACATTTCAACGTTTTGGGCTATCTTGCCAGAAGAAAGTTTGTCAGTTTTAGTAAAGACCACCGAAAATGGCAAGTTATGTAACCCCATCCAGTTAATAAATTCAATATCGTTTTTTTGAGGCTCTAAACGACTGTCAACCAGGATAAAAGTATTAACAAGGTTTGTCCTTAAATCCAGGTAATTATGGAGCATGGCGATCCATTTGGCTCTTTGTTCCTGGCTTACTTTAGCATAACCATAACCTGGTAAATCCACTAAAAACCATTCATTATTAATAATGAAATGATTGATTGTCTGTGTTTTACCAGGTGTTCCCGAAGTTTTAGCAAGTTTGTCGTAACCTGTCATATAATTGATCAGCGACGACTTCCCCACATTAGAACGCCCTACAAATGCAAACTCCGGTTTATTAGGTGGAGGGCATTTTTCGTGATCAATAACACTTTGTATAAAAGCTGCGGCCCTTATTATCACTTATGCAGATTTTATCAATTTTAACTCTTCCTCTAGCGCCAGGATTTGTTTGTTTATCCCTTCAACTTTAGATTCTACATCTTTAGCGAGAGAAGAAGCATTTTTAGATCTGGAAAAGAAAAGTAAATTGTTGTTTAGTGTATCCGCTTCTGTCTGAAGGGTTTTTATTTTGCCTTTTATGTATTGTTCCTTTTTGAATAAAAGGTTTTTAGCATCAGGCTTAGATTTTAAATCATCAAGCTCTAATGAAAGCTTGATTTTTTTTACTTCTGCTTCATTTTGCTTGCTGTTGTCCAAAAATGAGTTCACTGCATCACTGTATTTTGATTGTATTTGAGAGATGTCTTTTTTTGGTACATAACCAACCTTTTTCCATTCTCCCAGAAGCTGTTTGAACAATGCTGGGCTCTCTTTTGCATTAGTGTCTAAAGCCGTCAGTTGATTTATCAAAGACATTTTCAAAACAAGGTTTTGTTCGTATTCTGAATCTTTTTCTTTATCAACGCCTCTTTTTCTGTTAAAGACTTCATCACAGGCTTTTTTGAACCTGTCATAAATCTTGTCCCGCATTTTAAAAGGAACATGGCCAACTTCCTTCCATTTTTTCTGAAGTTCAATTACTGTTTTAGTTGAACTTTCAACATTGTTTTCAGAGGCTAAAGATTCTGCTTGTTTGCATAATTCCTCTTTTGCATTCAGATTCTCTAATAACGCATCATAAACTTTTTTATAATGCTCGTTCTTATTTTTAAAGAATGTTTTTACCAGTTCCCAATACCTTTTGCTGATTTCCTTCGCAGAATCGTCTTTACCTGAAAAACCAAGGGTGGTCCATTCTTTTTGCAAAACTTCTAATTCAGCAAGTTTTTGCTTCCATTGTTCAGTTTCACTTCCTTTGAATTCTGCAAAAGCTTCAAGTTTGGATAAAAATTCTTTTTTCTTTTCTAAAATTTGTGCCTGTTCCTCAGATTTGACTTTTAAAAACTGGTCTCTTCTTGAATACAATGCATCAGAAGCCGTTTTAAATCTCTGCCAGACTATTTCTTTTTGATCTTCCGGAACTGGTCCTGTATGTTTATATTCCCGGTGTAAAAAATTGAGTGAATCTAAGGACTTATTAATGGAAGGCTCATTTGCAAGTGCCTCAGCCTTAGCACAGATATCAAGTTTTATTTCAAGGTTCTTTTTCCTATCAAGTTCTTTGAGCTCAAAATCTATAGAACGGTTATTATAATATCTTTCCGATAGGGCATTGTAAGAGGCCCAAAGCTCCTCATTAAATTCCTGAGGGATCGGGGATGATTTTTTCCATTGTTCCTGAATTGATTTAAATGGAATTGTTTTTTGGCCGTCGATTAGTTGACGGAGTTGCTCCAAAAGGGTTAATCTGGTTTTATAATTATCCTGTTTTTTTTTGTTAAGGTCAGTTATAAAGTCTCTTTGTTTATGTTTAAGGACTTTAAATTCCTTTTCAATTTCGTTTAACTGATTGTCTTGTTTGTATTCAAAGTCATCTTCTATTCCACCTTCAGACAGGTATTTTTGAAGTGCATTTAATTTCTCTTCCTGAAATTTCTCTTCAAGAATGAGTTTAATCTTCGAAGCCTGCTTGATTGCCTGTGCAACCTGCGATGATTTAGCAGCTTCTTGAAATGCTTTGATAAGTTCTGGTTTACCCAAGGATTTATAATCTATTTCCTCAACAATTTCTGTCGCTTCTTCAGAATTCTGGGGGTGATTTGGGGAAACCACAGTAGATTGTACATCTTCCAACTGTGTTTCTTCAACCAGCAGGTTATTTTGTTCCGTTGTCATTACGGCAATATTTTAAATGATAGAAAGGTAAATATACGTATTTTATATCAACCAGGCTAGTTGAGCCTTGGATCTATAGGATAATTGGAGATCATTTTGAATTTGCCCCCCATTCTTTTCAGGATCATTCTCCAAAGGTCCGCAGAACCCATTTCCCAGATTTCAGCCAGGTTTTGAGGTTTGTATACAATCCAGGTATTTTCTTTTATTTCCTGGTCCAGCTGGCCAGGGGCCCATCCTGAGTACCCAAGAAAAAAGCGTACATCGTCAAACCTGGCTTGTTTGATATTGATAAGAAGCTTCAATTTCTCGAAATCACCTCCCCAGGATAAACCTTCACCAATATCCAAGCTTCCTTCAAGCTGGTTGGTTATACGGTGGAGAAAATGCATGGTATTTTGTTCTACAGGCCCACCAACATATAATTTAGCATTTGCATCTGTAAACTCCTCGACAATATCACTAATGGAAATTTCTGCTTCACGGTTTAAAACAAAGCCTACACTACCATCTTCATTATGGTCGCAGATCAGGATGACTGTGCGCTCAAAATTAGGATCAGGCAAGAAAGGTTCCGATATTAATAGGCACCCTCTTTCAACCGGCTGTATATGTGAGTTAATCCCCTCCATGATGGAGATAAATGTTATGATCGCTAAACACAATAATTTCATTCATATTCGCAAGAACATCAGTTAATAATGTTTTAATATTTTTTTTGTTCTTTACATGCAATATTACAAAATGGATATAGCTTCAATTAGAAAGGATTATAAGTTAAAAGAATTATCTGAATATCAGATTGAGGCTAAACCTGATAAACAATTTGAAATTTGGTTTCAGGAAGCTGTAAAAGCGCAGGTGCCTGAAGCAAATGCCATGATATTAAGTACTGTAGGTGAAAATGGCAGGCCTTCAGCAAGGGTGGTATTAATTAAAGACTTTGATGAAAATGGATTGATTTTCTATACAAATTATAAAAGCCAAAAGGCCAAAGAAATACTGGTTAATCCATATGCTAGCCTTACGTTTTTCTGGCCACAATTAGAACGGCAGATCAGGATTGAAGGCTTGATAGAAAAAGTATCCGAAGAGGAGTCTGTAAATTATTTCAATTCAAGGCCTTGGGAGAGCAGGGTAGGGGCATGGGTTTCAAACCAGAGTTCCGTAATTGAAAGCAGGAAAATATTAGAAGACCTTTATAAAGAATTGGATGAGAAGTTTAAATCAATGGGCACAATTCAAAAACCAGAAAACTGGGGTGGCTTTAGGTTGAAGCCGGATTTTTTTGAATTTTGGCAGGGAAGGCCAAGCCGCTTACACGACAGGCTTTGTTATGAAATTGAAAACAAAAATTGGAAGATATTCAGATTGGCCCCATAATGTGGATATTAGTTTAAATCCTTAAGCCTCGTTATTCTATGAAATTATTTCATAGACTCTAACCGAACTGTAACAGCATTCTTATGCGCATCTAAAAATTCATTTTCAGCCATTATTTCCACAGTAGGGCCGATATTTTTGATGCCTTCTTCCGTGATTTTCTGAAATGTTACTTTTTTAATAAAACTATCTAAGGAAACGCCACTGTAAGCTTTCGAATATCCATTGGTAGGCAGAGTATGGTTTGTTCCTGAAGCATAATCTCCTGCAGATTCTGGCGTAAAGTGACCTAAAAATACTGACCCTGCGTTGATTATTTTATCTGTAAATACTTCAGGGTCGGATACTGCAAGTATTAAATGTTCAGGGGCATATTCATTTATCAGAAGTATGATTTCCTGATTTGTTTTAACTAAGATTATTTTGCTATTTTCCAAGGCTTTATTGGCAATAGCACTTCTTGATAATAGCACTAACTGTCTTTCAACTTCACTTTTAATCTTATTTGTAATTTGCTCATCCAAACTCACTAATATAACCTGGCTATCTATTCCATGTTCGGTTTGAGAAAGGAGGTCTGCAGCAACAAAAACAGGATTAGACGAATGATCCGCAATAACCATTAATTCAGATGGCCCTGCTGGCATGTCAATCGCCACACCATATTTTGTGACTATTTGTTTGGCAACGGTCACATACTGGTTTCCAGGGCCAAAAATTTTGTAAACTTTAGGTAAACTTTCTGTCCCAAAAGCCATTCCGGCGATGGCTTGTGCACCTCCAGCTTTAAATATGGATTTTATCCCTAAAAGATTGGCAACGTAAAGTATTACTGGGTTTATTTTTCCTTCTTTATTTGCCGGAGTGCATAGAACAATTTCTTCGCAACCAGCTAATATTGCAGGGACCCCTAACATTATAACGGTTGAAAATAAAGGTGCAGTCCCACCTGGAATGTACAGTCCAACTTTTTGAATCGGAATGCTTTTTCTCCAGCAGGTAACTCCTGGCATTGTTTCGATATATTTAATTTCTTCTTTTTGAGAGAAATGGAAGGCATAAACATTATCTATAGCGACCTGGATGGCTTTTTTTAGGTCCTCAGTAACTAATAATGCTGCTTCGGTTATTTCACTTTCAGTTACTGAGAGTGAGTTTAAATTATGGCCATCAAACTTATGGCTGAATTCAAGAATGGCAGAATCTCCATTTTTGCGCACCAAATTTAATATTGGTATCACCTTTTCCTCAACCAACTCAAAACTTGTAGTTGGCCTGGCAATAATCTTACTATATTCTGATTGTAATGGATATTTTAGGACCTTCATTTAACTAAGCAAGAGTTAATTAAATTACAATTTTTTCAATTGGCATAACCAATATTCCTTCAGCGCCGGCAGCTTTCAGTTTTTCGACAATTTCCCAGAATTCATTTTCTTTTACCACTGAATGCAATGAAACCCAACCTTCTTCAGCAAGCGGCATTACTGAAGGACTTTTTACACCTGGTAATAGACTTATAATAGTATCAACAGAAGATGTAGGGGCATTCAATAATATGTATTTAGTGTTTTTTGCCCTTTGTACCGACTTTATCCTAAACAATAATTGTTCTACAAGTTCTTTTTTTGTTGCTGAAAGGCTTTTGTTGCCAATTAACAGTGCCTGAGAATGAAGGATTATTTCAGCTTCTTTTAAACCATTGCTGATCAATGTGCTTCCTGAACTTACCAGGTCACAAATTCCTTCTGCCAGGCCAATATTAGGTGCAATTTCTACTGAGCCGCTTATTTCATGTATGTGGGCAGAAACGTTGTTTTTCTTTAAGAAATCCCCAAGAATTTTAGGATAAGAAGTTGCAATATTTTTTCCCGATAAAGATTTGATGCTTTCATAATTGTAATCTTTAGGGACAGCAATTGAAAGCCTGCATTTAGAGAAACCAAGTTTTTCAATAATATCGGCATGTTTACCTTTCTCTTCTAAAACATTTTGCCCCACTATGCCCAAATCTGCAACAGCATCTTCAACATAACCTGGAATATCATCATCCCTGAGAAAAAGAAACTCTATAGGAAAGTTAAATGCTTTTGAAGTTAGCTTGTTATCGCTTTTATTGAAATCTATCCCACATTCTTTTATAAGGGTAAGAGAATCCTCACTTAATCGGCCGGATTTTTGGATGGCCAGTCGCAGAACTTCACTCATTTAATAATGGATATTTTTCGCAGGACAAATCTAAAGAAATGCACCGATAAACTTTCCTAATGAACATTTCTTTTGATTTTTTTGTATTAAAAGAGTAGCAAGGTTCAAATAAAAGTGTTCAATATGAAAATGTTAGTTACAGTAGTTTTTGTAATTACTTCCTTTATATCAGTTAATATTCCCGTTGTTAATCAGAAGATTGTAGACTTTGTAAAGTCCAGTGAAGGAAAACAAATTGACAGAGGAGAGTGTTGGGACTTAGCGAAAGCTGCTTTGGATGATGCAAAGGCAGTTTGGGCTACACCTTATGATTTCGGTTTGAAGTATGATTTTAAAAAAGACCCCATTTTGCCTGGGGATATCATTCAATTTGAGAATGTGGTTTTTAAAGGAGATTTATATTCTATGAGCATGCCTCACCATACAGCAGTTGTGATAGAGGTTTTAGCACCTCTTCATGTTAAAATCGCACATCAGAATTTTGCCGGCAAGAGAACTGTTCAGTTTACTGATGTGAATTTTAATGATTTAAAAAAGGGAAAGGCCCAGTTTTACAGGCCACAAGGTCAATAATATTTTTCTGTTGTCAATACAAATAATAATTGACTTTTTGCATTAAGCTCCTGTAAGCTGCATCTGCAACAAGTACCTGATAATATTGAACAAATATCCTCTTTTTATCTTCCGTTTTTTTAGCCTTGTTTATGATAGCCTCGAAAGTTTGAATAAATGATTTGCATAGGATGTTTTCTCTTGTACTTGCCGGGATTGAGCCCTCTATTAGTTGATAATAATAAATAATCAAGTCTTTGTCAGTGGTGGATTCATCTTCTACGATAAAATCAACCACAAACAACTTTTCGGGGGGGAACTCCAAGTTTCGATGACTCATTTTAATTGGTTTTGTAAGTAAGTTATGTTATCATACGTTTCCTTGTTTGTTAAGGTGAAAATTATAATGTATTTTAAGTTATCAATAATTGTTATTTCATAAATGAGTTTATTGTTGGATTTAATGATTTTATTTAATAATCTTGAAATTTATTCTGGCCATTTAACCTCTATATATTTATAATGTTTATTTATAAAAAGCAATTTCTTGTTTTTGCAATGCTATTGCCTTTGGCATTTAACTCGAATTCTCAGAATTGGATCATTCCAGGGGATAATACATCCTTAACTTCGGTACCTAAAATAGGAATTACCGGGATTGGTACAAGTTTACCTTTGCAAATTGTGGCTGATAACAACAGCGAAATACAGTTTTTTACTGGAAATCCTACTGGGGTTAAACGGATGTCAATTGATAAAAATGGTACTTTGTCAATTGGGACTACAGAAGGGACTTCTTTTACAAATACTAATTTAATAATAAATACCCGTGGAGGAGGATATGGATATCAAGGTGGTTCAATAGCTAATTCTGCTATTTATATACAAACTCAATTTCCAAATACCAATCTTTCAATTGGTTGTGGTGGGGAAGGGAATTTTTATATTGGTAATAAAACTAGTCCTTCCCCTATATTGAATTTATATTTAGATGTCAATACTACTGTTTCTGGTACTTTTAATGCCCAAAAAAATGTTATCATAGGTAATCCTACATCTTTTACGCAAGGCTTTCCTGATGGGTATAAACTTTATGTTTCAGACGGTATATTGGCTGAAAAATTTAAATGTGCTATAAAAACCACAGCCAACTGGCCAGATTTTGTATTTGCACCGGAATATAAATTAAGAAGCCTAGATGAAATCGGGAAATTCATTAATGAAAATAATCGCTTGCCAGGTGTTCCCTCTGCGGAAGATGTAGTGAAGGAAGGTATAGACTTAGGTAAGATGGATGCTTTGCTATTGCAGAAGATTGAAGAATTGACATTATACCTTCTGGATATGAAAAAAGAAAATGATTTAATAAAAAAGCAGTTGCTAAACAAATAACTATTTCATCTTTGGATAGACTTTTAAATTCCATTTTGCCTCCTATGAATGTTATAATTCTGTAGTTTAATATTCCCCTCTAATTTTAAAGTTTATTTTTGGTTGTTTATAATAGGTTACAAATTTCAATATTGATTTTATTAATAGGTTTCGTTAAATCCAAAATGAAACCATCAATATTTGCATTTTTTCAATTTTTTCTTGCTTTTTTCGAGTATATGCCTCAGCTTTGTATTTAGGGTATAATCAATTTAAAATCTAATTCATGCTAAAAATTTCTATTCAAAAAACAAAATTTCTTGCAATTGCCATTTTGTTATGCTGCAATTTCTTTGCCAGCGCTCAAACTCCCGTAGCTAAATACGGCCAACTTAAAATCTTTAATGGAAAAGTAGCTGATGCAAATGGCAATCCGGTAGTTCTTAGAGGTGTTTCTTTATTTTGGAGCGGATATTCTGAAGGTGCCCCATTTTACAATGCTGCGACAATAAAATGGTTAAGGGATGACTGGTGTGTTGATGTTGTAAGGGCATCAATGTCTGTTGAGACCGGAAATACAAATTACGTAGGTAATCCGGGTGCAGAATATGCAAAAATTAAAACTGTAATAGATGCTTGTATTGCAAATGGCCTTTATGTGGTAGTGGATTTTCACTCACATAATGCCAATAATTACAAAGCGCAGGCTAATCAATTCTTTACTGATATAGCAACTGCTTATGGAAATACACCAAACGTCCTTTATGAACCATTTAATGAACCGGTAACTCAAAGTTGGTCAGGTGTTGTGAAGCCTTATCTTAATGAGATAATACAAACTATCAGGGCGAAGGATCCGGATAACATTATTATTTGTGGTACAACTAATTTTTCTCAAGACGTTGATATAGCTGCTAATGACCAGGTTACTGGAACAAATATTGCTTATACTCTTCACTATTATGCAAATTCTCATCAAGGTTCATTAAGACAAAAAGCTACAAATGCTTTAAATAAAGGCGTTGCCCTTTTTGTAACTGAATATGGTACAACAAATGCCTCCGGTGATGGTGGTTATAACCCAAATGAAGCACAAGTATGGTGGGATTATGTTGAAGCAAATAAGTTAAGTAATATAAACTGGTCTATTGGTAATAAAGGAGAAACTTCTGCAATCCTGACACAAGGAACCAATCAGCCTGATAATTGGAATTCTAACCAAATAACCCAGTCAGGAGCCTTGGTTAAAGCTTACATAAAGGGCAAATGTAATGTAGTTGTTCCTTCTGGTTCTATAACACTATCTTTTACAGGTGGTAAAACCCAGTTTAAAAAAGGGGATGCTGTTACAATTACTGCTACAGCGACAGTATCAACAGGGACAATTGCGAAAGTTGAATTTTACAGTAATGGCACTTTGCTGGGAATCGGAACTGGCACTACACCAACTTCCACCTATTCTTCTTCAACCTTACCTTCAGGTGGGCTGAATATCACAGCTAAATCTTACACTAGCACTGGGGCTTTAATTGGGGTATCACAAAACTATACTATTAGCATAGTAGGTTCATCAAATGTTTCAACTACTGGGGTAACAGACCAATTTGAATCTGCAACTCAATATTCTGAAATTACCGGTGCATTAAATAGCCCTACTTGTTCAAATGCAAACACTGCTGCAGCAACAGGAGTATTTTGGTTTGATGATGTAGATCCTGCAACACCTTTCAAGGCGACTTATACCAGGGCTGGTGATGGTAAACTTAAATATGTTATTTCTCAGGCATTTAATTCTTACAATGTTGTTGGCTTTAACTTTGGTGAATATTGCGCTGCTGGTGCGAAGAAAAAATATACGCTTGACCTCACAAAAAACGCGGTTTTAAAATTAACAGTAAGTGCCCCTGCGACTAACGTCACAACCCTTGACCTGAAAATTCAAATGAAAGATGAAGATGGTACTTCAATTGTTATAAATAAAGCTGTTTTAAAACCAGATGGAACAGTAGACAAAACAAAAGATTCGAAATGGTATAAATATGAAATTGGTTTTAGCAAGAACCATGATGTTCCTGACTATCAATCTTTAGCCCCAGGGACCACATCAAATTTTACCTTTGATTTTAAAAACGCATTGACAATTCAAAATCCTTTAAGCCCTACTTTTCCTGCGGATATCAATAATAACAATACTGATTTTGATTTTAGTAAAGTTGTAGAAGTTATTATTATACCAGTAAATAGTGAAGATGATTTAGAGCCAACATTTCGTCGTTTAGCTTTTACAGACCAACAGATTATATTTTCTGGACTTACTTTAGGGGATCCCTCACTTGGTGTTGATATTTGTACTACACCACCTGCTGCAGTTCCACAAAATGTATCTTATTGCCAGGATGCTACCGATGCAACAGAGTTATCTGCAATAGGGATTTTGGGCCTTACTCAGAAATGGTATACGACTGCAACAGGCGGTACAGGAGGAGATGTTGTTCCAATACCTTCTACTAATACACCTGGTAAAACAACTTATTATGTAAGCCAGGCAACCTCAAGCACTTCTACTTGTGAAGGACCTCGTTCTGCTCTGGATGTAACAGTTGTTGCTGCACCGACTGCAAATGCTGGTGTTGCCCAGACGAATGCCAAAGGCCCTTCTGTTACTTTAACAGGTTCAGGTTCAGCTGTAGGTACATGGAAATTAGTTTCTGGTCAACCTGGTACAACTGTATCTTTTGCTCCTTCAGCTAATGCTGCCACTGTAACTGCAAATGGTTTGTCAGTTCTTGGTAATTACACATTTAGTTATACTGTGCCAGGTACTGCCCCTTGTGTTACTACTGCTTCTAATGTTGTTGTTACTGTAACTACAATCACTGCTTTGGAGAATGATGCCTACCTGAATGAAAACATTGAAATCTATCCTAATCCTGCAACTGATAACTTATTTGTTAATCTGAGCAAGGTGAATGGTTCTAAATCAATGAAAATGATGGATATGTTTGGTAAGGTTGTATTTGAGTCTTCAAACCAAAGTTCTGTTAATGTTGACATGTCTAATTTAAACAAAGGTATGTACATCGTTCAAATTCAATCTGAATCTGGCAAATTGTCAAGAACAGTTATTAAACAATAATATCTGAATGCTTTTAATAAAAAGACTTGCTGAAAGGCAGGTCTTTTTTTTTGTTTACATCTGAATGAATTCAATTTTTATTAAGTTCATGCGACTATTTAATATTAGTCTTAAAACTTGTAAATGAATATTTACGATAATAAAGCTTTTCTCAAATCCCTTATAGTAATTGTTGCCCTGGCATTGGCAGGGTTGTCTTTGTGGTATACCAATGTTTTGGTAAACAATCTTGCCCAAAGGGAGCAAAGGCTTATTGACTTATATGCAAAGGGATTAAAGACATTGGTAAGTGAAAATACAAGCGATAACCTTTCCTTTTTGTTTAATGAGATAATAGAGACGAATGATTTTATTCCAGTAATACTAACAGATGATAAACGCCAAATAATCAATACTAAAAACATTCACATCAAATCAAATTGGGATAAGCAAAAAAAGGAAAAATTCTTTAAATCGAAACTTCTTGAACTTCAGAATTCCCACGGACCTATAAAGCTTGAAATTGCGCCAGGTGTTGTAAATTACATCTATTACGGTGATTCTGAATTGCTTAACCAGTTAAAATATTATCCTTATATTCAACTTGGTGTCATTGCCCTATTTGCCTTTTTAACTTATTTATTGTTTAGCTATACTCGAAATGCTGAACAAAACAGGGTATGGGCCGGAATGGCCAAAGAAACTGCACATCAATTGGGTACGCCAATCTCTTCCCTGATGGCATGGGTAGAGTTATTTAAGTCTGATGTTTTGTTAAAAGATCACTTTGCCATTCCCGAGCTTGAAAAGGATATTAAAAGATTAGATACTGTTACTGCAAGGTTTTCCAACATTGGCTCTAAGCCCATATTGAAAGAAGAAATATTGGAAGACGTAGTACAGGAATCGGTAAGTTATCTTCAATTAAGAATATCAAATAAGATTAAAATTTCCCTTCATTCAGAACTTGCTTCTCAAACTAAAGTGCTGATAAACAAACCCTTATTTGAGTGGGTATTAGAAAATTTATGTAAAAATGCTGTTGATGCTATGTCAGGAAGTGGCAAATTAGATATTTATCTACAGCAGGATAATTTAAAAAGGATTTTAATTGATGTTCAGGACACTGGGAAAGGAATTGCCAAAAATAAAATTAAGGAAGTATTCCGTCCTGGTTTTACCACAAAAAAAAGAGGTTGGGGGCTTGGATTAACACTGGCGAAAAGAATTATTGAAAGTTACCATAAGGGGCAAATTTTTGTTAAAAGTTCAGAAATTGATAAAGGAACTACATTCAGAATGGTTTTATGAAATTTAGATTTGTTATCTGTTTAGTGCATGTAATTTTTCTTAATGCGTATGGTCAATTGACACTTGAAGATATTTTCTTGTCATCAAAGTACAGGGAAAAGCATCCGGAAAATTTGAGGTTCATGAAAGACGACAGTTTCTATACTGTCCAGGAAGGCAACTCAGTTTTGAAAAAAGAAACTTTAACAGGCAAAGTAGTAGATACTTTGATTACTAAAACAGATACATTAAACCGAGGTAAGTTTAATTTTTTTGATTATAATCTTTCTCCAAATGAAAACTATCTTGTATTATCTGGTAATAAGGTGAGTATTTACCGAAGGTCCTTCTTGGCGGATATTCTGATTTATAATTTGAAGGATAAAACTTTCAGAAGAATGCTTCTTCCGGATAAGACCTCCGATAAGGTTGGAAATGTGGAGATCTCACCTGATGAAAAAAAAGTGTCGTTCACTTATCAAAACAATTTGTATGTTTTAGATCTATCGAGCAATGAAACTGAACAGGTTACACATGATGGAACAAAGAATTTTATTATAAATGGAAGTGCTGATTGGGTTTACGAAGAGGAGTTTGAATTTACAAAGGCTTATGAATGGTCAAATAACTCCAAGATGTTAGCCTTTTTAAAATTTGATGAATCTCGTGTCCCTGATTACAACATGCAAAAATGGATGGGTTTATATCCCGAAAATTATGTTTACAAATATCCTAAAGCTGGTGAGATTAATGCGAAGGTTAGCTTACATGTATTCAACTTAGAAAGAAAGGTTACTAATACAATCCTTACTGATTCTTTAAATTGCTATTATTTACCTCGGTTCAGATGGGCTGGGAAATCAAACAGAATCTTATTTTTTTCTTTAAACAGACAGCAAACTAACTTAACAATTCAGCAGTACAATCCTGACCTTGATAAGAAATTTAATATTTTATTTAAGCAATTTCCCAATTCAATAGAACTTGACAAGGAATTGTTTTATTCTGAAAGATTAAATACCCTTTTTATTTCAGGTAAGGTTGTCAATGAAAACGGATTGTATTCCATTAAGTGCGATAATAATGCTGCTTTTAAAAAATTGATTAATTACAATGATTTGGAAATCGATTATTGGGATGAAAACAAACAAAGTTTATTTTTTAATGCCCCTGATCAAAGTCCAGAAGAAAGAGCACTTTTCAGGTTAAACCTCAAATCAAATAAGACTGAAAAGTTATCAATAAATTCGGGCACACATAATATATCAGTAAGTACGAGGGGTAATTTTTATATTGTAGCTAAAAGCGCCAGCGGACAGCCATCTTCTTTTACTTTGTTTGATGGAAAAACCAATAAAAAATTGAGAGTTTTGGAGGACAATCGAATATTAAAAAGTAACATAGAAAATCTCCACTTACCGGTACAATCATTCACTTCTTTTAAAACTTCAGAGGGCTACAATTTAAATGGATGGATAATTAAACCTCCAACATTTGACAGTACTCAAAAATATCCCCTTATTATGTTTGTTTATGGAGGGCCAGGATCTCAGATGGTCAAAAATGCCTGGGGAGGAAGTTATTATTTATGGCACCAATTTCTGGCAAGTAAGGGTTTTATTGTGGCGTGTTTTGACGGAAGGGGAACAGGAGGTAAGCAGGTTGCATTTAGAAATATTACATACGGGAAATTAGGGGAGTTAGAAACCAAGGATCAGATAGAGGTTGCCAGGCACCTTGCTAAATTTTCTTATATAGACAGTACCCAAATTGGCATTTGGGGATGGAGTTTTGGAGGTTATCTCTCTACCAATAGTTTATTAAGAGGAGCAGAAATTTTCAAGGCCGCAATTGCTGTTGCACCTGTAACATCCTGGCGGTTTTACGACACTATTTACAGTGAGAGGTATCTGGGACTTCCAACTGATAATGCAGTTGGTTATGATAATAATTCGCCTGTAATGTATGCGGATAAACTTAAGGGAAAGTACCTGCTTATACATGGAACTTCAGACGATAATGTCCATATTCAGAATACATTTGCAATGCAGGAGGCATTAATAAGGGCTGGGAAAGAGTTTGAAACTTTTATTTATCCCAATAAAAACCACGGGATATCGGGTGGAAATACCAGGTACCATCTTTATTCCAAAATGTTAGAGTTCTGGAATAGAAACTTAAAATAGATAAGCAGATTATAAAACGTCAATCAATTTTTCCAGAGCCATTCCCCTGGACCCTTTTAATAATATTGTGCAGTTTTCTAATTCATTATGATTGAGCCAGTTAGATAGCTGCTCTCGAGTATCATAAAAGTAGACTTCAGGAAAAGAGGCTCTGTGCTTACAGAACTCAGAGCCACAAGCAAAAAGAAACTTGAAAATTTTTGAAGAAGCCACTTGTAGCATTCTTAAATGTTCAGCATCAGAATAATTGCCCAGTTCAAACATGTCACCCAAAATGGCTACTTTGTTTGGAGCATCCATTAGGCCCAAATTTTGGATAGCCATTTCCATAGATGATGGATTTGCATTATAAGCATCCAGAAGCAATGTGTTTTTAGATGTTTTTAATATTTGGGACCGGTTATTAGAAGGTTGATATTCTTCTATAGCTTTAATAGTCTCGCTTTCAGTCACTCCAAAATATAAACCAATTGACAGGGCAACCGCCACATTGTCGAAATTATATGCTCCTGGGAGTTGGGTGTTTATGATTTTTCCAGATCCGGTTTCTAATTTGATGAAAAACCTGTTTTCAATGATTTTTAATCCTTCCGGCGGATAGGGGATAGGCAAAGCAAACCTTGAAGCCATTTCAGAAACAGACTTGTCGCATTTATTGTAAAAAACGTTTTTGCCAAATTTCAGAATGTGCAAAAATAATTCATTGTGTCCGATTGCAACGTTTTCAAAAGTCTCATAACCTTCCAGATGGTCCATTCCAACATTCGTAATCAATCCATAATCTGGGTTTGATATTTTGGCCAAAATATCAATTTCCTTCAAATGATTGGCCCCTAATTCCAATACTATTTTTTCAGTATCTTCAGGTATCGAAAGCAGTGTTAATGGTACTCCAATATGATTATTGAGATTACCTTGAGTTGCGAAAGTTTTGAACTTAGAAGATAATACCTTGTATATCAGTTCTTTGGTAGTTGTTTTTCCATTAGAGCCTGTAACAGCAATAATAGGGGCTTTTAGTGTTTTTCGATAGGCACTTGCTAGTTGCTGCAACGCATTAAGACTATTCTCAACCTTAACTGTTTTCTCGGGATTCGTGTCGACATCTTCATCTACCACTACAATTGATGCACCTTTAGAGATTGCTTCTGAAGCAAATAAATTACCATTGAAGTTATCACCTTTCAGGGCAAAATAAATTGAGCCTTCCTTAATTTTTCTGGTATCGGTAGATACTTGTTTAGTTTTAAGAAATTGGGATAGAAGAAAAGCTATTTTTTCTGGCATTAAGCTCCAATCAATTGTGTATAAGTATCAACTGACATCAAATTTTCGATTTCTGAAGAATTGCTCAGTTTGATTTTAATAATCCACCCTTCTCCATAGGGATCATTATTTACAAGTTCAGGTGTACTGTTAAGCTTATTATTAAATTCAATTATTTCACCTGATGCAGGGATAAATAAGTCAGAAACAGTTTTGACAGCTTCTACTGTTCCAAATATCTCGTCTTGTTTTAGATTTTTCCCTAAGGAGTTAACATCCATATAAACTATGTCGCCAAGTTCTTTTTGTGCAAAGTCAGTTATGCCGATCGTAGCAGTGTCTCCTTCAACTTTTATCCACTCGTGTTCTTTGGTATATTTTAATCCTGATGGAAAATTCATAAATACTTAATGTTTGACCCAAAATTAGAATGTTTCAGATATTCTTCAAAGTTTTATTATTGTTGACGATATCAAGGAATAAATCCTTAATTAACTAATTAAGGTATTTGGTTTAATTATCTAAAATTATTAAATATAAGTTTCTTAAATCCCAGTTTTTTTTCCTATGTATTTAATAGTTACTTTTGATGAAAAACCTGGCTTTTTGGCTCATATAAAAAAAATTACAGTTAAGTCTTTTGTTGCAAACAAGGACATGGGTTCTTGTCTGGAGTATTCAGAAGGCTATCAGAAAATTATTACAGAACAAGGTATTAACCATGCTTACATTAAAAGGCATCAATGGATGCAATCGGACGGCATTTATGGAATTTTAGCTGAAAATGACGGTCATGTTATTGGCGGGGTGATCCTATTTATACCTGTCGATAAATTCAGTTTCCCTTATGAAGATGTAACTAATTTCTCAAATAAAAGCAAGAAAAAAACTCCATTTATCCATCAGGAAGGTACTGGTGAACTTTTTGCTCTATGGCATGCAAACCAAGTAGCCGGATGGGGTCTGAGTTATATTTTGTTGAAGGCTGGTCTTGCACTTTCAATTAAACTTGGATTGAAAAAGACTTTGTACCTTTCAGCAGATTTTAATTTAAGATTGATAGATAAATTAGGTTTTGAACCTGAACTTGAGAATGATGTACCTATAACATATGTTTTACAGCAGGCTTCCATTAAAACCGTAATTACTCTGAATTCTTTTTGCTCAGATAACGAATTTGTTGCAAGACAGCAAAAGATAGATATAATAGAATTGGCCAAATCAGGTGTTTCTGTTAAATTAGAATCAGTATTAGGTAAAAACCTTGAAGTAGAATATCACATTTAGAATATTGCTCCCGATTAATGAACCTGGCCCGATATATTTCCAAAATAACTTATAAGGGACGGGGTAGGAATTTTTCAACTTTTGTATCACAGATTGCTATAGGCAGCGTAGCCCTAAGTATAGCAGCTATTATTGTTTCCTATTCTATTTTAAAAGGTTTTCAAAAGGAGATCAGAGAAAAGCTTTTCAGTTTTGGTTCTCATCTTATAATCACTAAATATGACCTCAATGAGTCATATGAATCGTCACCAATAAATACATTATCCAAATTTTATTACATAAAGGATTTTACGCACATAGAACATGTTCAAAGGTTTGCCTATAAGGCCGCTTTGTTCAAAACGGAGGACGAAGTAAATGGAGTTCTTTTAAAAGGGGTAGATAAAAACTTTTATGCTAAAAAATTCAACAAAAACCTTCTACGTGGCATAATGCCATTGTTTAATGATACTTCAGAAAGTAAACAGATAGTAATAAGTCAAAGATTGTCTGAAAAGCTTTTATTGGATACAGGAAGTACTGTGCTTGTTTATTTCATTCAAAATCCGCCCAGGTACCGCCAATTAAAAGTAGCAGGGATTTATGAAACCGGACTGGATGAACTTGATGATTCTTATGTCATATGTGATTTAAAAATGCTTCAGAAAGTTAACAACTGGCCGGACTCTCTGGCTGGAGGGTTTGAATTGTACGTGAAAAACTTTAATAACCTGAAAGAAGCAGAAAATGAAGCTTATGACAGAATGGATTACGACCTTAAAATTTCAAATATCAAAGATAAATTTGTCCACATTTTCGACTGGATACATTTGTTGGACAATAATGTTTTAATTTTTTCTATTATAATTCTTTTTGTAGCAGGGTTTAATATGGTTTCTACGCTTTTTGTATTGATCATGGAACGGACAAGCATGATTGGAATGCTTAAAGCAATGGGTGCAAGCAATAGCCTTATCAGGCAGATTTTTGTTATAAGAGGATTGAAATTGGTTGGTAAAGGATTATTAATTGGAAATCTGGTTGGCTTATTAATTTGCTGGCTCCAATTTCAGTTTCAATTAATTCCTTTAGATCCAAGCAGTTATTATATGAACCATGTTCCAATAAAATGGGAATGGTTAAGTTACCTGGTTGTAAATGCTGTATTGATTGCCATTTTGTTCCTGGTTTTATTTATCCCTGCAATTGTAATCAGTTCTATGAGGCCGGTTAAAGCAATTCGATTCGATTGATTATTTCCATTCTACCTCACTAATTTTTTTAGCTTTTTTTTGTTCTATCTCTTTTTCAAATTCCTTGAAATCATTTGGAAGCATCAGATCTTTAAGTTTCTTTAGACTATAATCTGCAAAATTGAAATAGTTAGTTTGGATGCATTGAAGTGTATATAATTTTTGGACGGGAACCGAATATTGATTTAGCATAACACTTGTTAAAAGCATGTCATAAGTGTCCTGATCAGATTGTTTAGTCCTAAGAAAATTTATAGCATCAATTATCCCTTCTTCATAAAGAGGACTTGAAAGCAAAGCTTGCTTATATAATTTAATGGCCTCCTTAGGATTCTGGTCTTCTGACAACCAGCCTTTTATGTATCCTGATTTAGTTAGAATATCGGCAGCGGTGATTTTTTCAGCAACTGCTTTTTTAAGGTTTAGCTTTTTTAATGCCCTTATATATTGCCAATCACTTTCGCTGTTATGATTATTTTGTTCATATAATTTAATTGACAAAGCTGCAAATCCATTATCTGTCAGGTATTGCATTGTGCGTGATAATGCTTTGGTTTTATTTTCATTTTGCGGAAAACCTGTAAAAGATTCATACAAAGATTTAGAGTCCGGATAAACCTGAGGAAGAATACCTGCCATAAAAATGTTTTTAGTGTTTGAATGCAATGAAGAGGCAATTTTTTTGAAAGTACTGTCTGCAAATAATACGGGATTTTTCCATTCATTAAGGGCATCTTTTGCAGGGAAATAAAAAGATGTAGCTATGGCAATCCCGAAAGCTGAATTTATATCACCTGCATTACTGGCCTTGGCGAGGAAATCTGTAGCAACTCTTGGAGCATCCTGTTGCATTAACCAGTTGGCTAATATGTTGTTATATTTTATTGTATTTGTTGAATTTGCCTGCAATTGATCTAGAGTCACAATTCCATCTGAAATGATTCCTTTATAGTAATATCTACACGCCTTTGCAAATCGTAAATCCTCAGAATAAAAA
>JANYCH010000293.1 GCA_025360395.1 Cytophagales bacterium
AAAACGATAGATGAGTGCATCAAAATCAGGAACTTCACGTCTGGCACGGTTGATAGTTTTCTCAGGATGAAGCTCTTGCGGGTTCTTTTTTTGTCATGGTAATGAATGTTTGTTATATTTCACAAGTTAAATCCAGAGTGGAAAAAAAGCTACCACAGGTTTAGTTCAATACAGTGTTTAAGAACTGACAGTAAGAATAAAATTCAAGCAATTTATTCTATTCAACAGACTGCAGTTGTTCATTCGGACAACATTTTTTATCTTTGCAATGCATGAATAATGAGAAAATAAGGACAGTCATTTTATATAAAAACTACTTTACCGACTTCTACAAAGAACAGAAGCAGAAAGTAAAGGACAAGATATTATGGACTATCCGTCTTATTGAGAACATACAGCAAGTTCCGGAAGATTACTTAAAACATATGGAAGGAACTGATGGATTGTATGAAATCAGGATTCAACAAGGCAGTGACATATTTCGGATCTTCTGCTTCTTTGACGAGGGAAAATTGGTTGTTCTAGCCAATGGATTTCAGAAAAAGACTCAAAAGACTCCCAAGTCTGAGATTGAAAAAGCATTAAAAATTAAAGCAAAATATGAAACAGAAAAGCGATTTAAAAACTCTTGACCAGTTTGTTGACGAACAATATGGTGTTAAAGGAACTTCAAAACGCGACAAGTTTGAAACGGGCTATGAAGCATTCAAACTTGGCTTCCTTCTTCAACAGGCCAGACTTGAAAAAGGCCTCACACAAGAAGAACTAGCCGCTAAATGTGGAACTAACAAAGGTTACATTTCTAAGATTGAGAATAATTTGAAGGAAATTCGTATTTCGACACTTCAAAAAATAGTTGAACTTGGACTTGGTGGACATTTGGAACTATCAATCAAATTGTAACTGGGACAAAATAAAACCTCATATAACACAGGTAGCTGTTGCACAACTACATTTTTAGAAATCTGCCAACAAGTCTGGCAGATTTTTTTTGTAAGAAGTCTGAATTTTGATTAGAAGCTTGTTTAAGATTTGCCGGGGACAACCAGTTCAAAAAGCAATAAAAAAGGTCAATTGATGCGTTTTGAGTAGTATCGACTTCGGCCATTCCATCTCCATTGCTTTAGCTATTGGTTGTTTTCTAAACCATAGCTTTTTTGCAAATCATTTTGTCTCTATGTTTGAGTTGTGCAACAGGCACACAGTGTTTAAGCAAACCAAGACTGTGTTGGTTGCTGCAAGTCCAGGCGTGTCACCTACATTATTTCGGGTAATACTGAATTGGTATTAAATATCTGTTTTCTTTAATTTAGGTGCAGAACCTAAGTTGGTACAAACAAAAAAGACAGCTTTAAGGCTGTCTTTTTTGTTATTATGAAAAATTAATTTTAGCTAATTGCCTCACTAACAAGCTTAGCAGCATCTTTCAGCACTACAGCAGATTTTACTTTAAGTCCGGATTCGTTGATGATCCTTACGCCTTCTTCAGCATTAGTTCCCTGTAACCTTACTATGATTGGAACTGGAATATTTCCAATAGCTTTATAAGCCTCCACGACACCGTTTGCAACACGGTCGCAACGAACAATACCACCAAAAATGTTGATAAGGATCGCTTTTACGTTTGGATCTTTCAAAATTATCCGGAAACCTGCTTCAACAGTTTTAGCGTTTGCCCCTCCGCCTACATCAAGGAAGTTTGCAGGTTCTCCGCCAGATAATTTTATCACGTCCATTGTAGCCATTGCAAGTCCTGCACCATTTACCATGCAACCTACGTTTCCGTCAAGTTTTACATAATTCAGGTTGCTTTCGCCTGCTTCTACTTCCAAAGGATCTTCTTCTGTAATATCTCTGTATGCAGCAAGGTCCGGGTGACGGTAAAGAGCGTTGTCATCAATGCTCATTTTACAGTCTACAGCTAAAATCTGGTCATCTGAAGTTTTCAATACAGGATTGATTTCAATCATGGCAGCATCGCTTTCTTCGTAAGCCCTGTATATTTTTGTAATAAAAGTGACCATTTCTTTCAAGGCATTTCCTGCAAGGCCAAGTTTAAAAGCAATTTTCCTCGCCTGAAAAGCCTGAAGGCCAACAAGTGGATTTACCCATTCTTTAAAAAGTTTATCAGGGGTATTATGTGCAACTTCTTCAATGTCCATCCCACCTTCGGTACTGGCAATGATTACGTTCTGACCTGTCCCTCTGTCAAGTAATATACTCAGGTAAAGTTCTTTAGGCTGGCTTGCTCCTGGATAATAAACATCAGCGGCAACCAAAACTTTGCTTACCAGTTTTCCTTCAGCGCCAGTTTGGATTGTAATAAGGGTTCCTCCTAAAATCTGTTCAGCCTTTTGTTTTACCTCATCTAAAGATTTGGCCACCATAACGCCACGGTATTCAGTGCCTTTTATTTTACCTTTTCCTCTTCCACCAGCATGTATCTGGGCTTTTACAACCCAAATATTAGCACCAGTCAATTCAGTAAGTTTCTTAGCAGCTTCTACAGCTTGCTCAGGAGTATCGGCAACAATGCCCTCTCCTATTTTAACACCGTATTTTTTCAGAATTTCCTTCCCCTGATATTCGTGTACGTTCATTATATATTATTAAAAAGTTTATTCTGGTTTCAAAGTAACGCAATTCCCTGCTATTTTCAAATGTGGCTGGTTATTGGTAAACAGTTGACTAAGAGTTTGAATGAGAGAAATTATTAACTTTTCACTATTAACTCTTAACTAATAATCATTCCATCTTTCATTTCGATTTTTCTATGTGCCATATCTGCAAATTCAGGATTATGGGTTACCACAACAAAAGTGATGTTCATATCCTTGTTTAGCTGAAGAAACAATTCATGCATTTGATGAGCATTATTAGAATCTAAATTTCCCGTAGGCTCATCTGCAAAAATAATGGCTGGCTTGTTTATCAAAGCCCTGGCAACAGATACCCGTTGTTGCTCTCCACCTGAAAGTTCGGATGGCTTATGTTCCGCTCTCTTTTCCAACCCGAATTTCTCAAGTAAGGCCATTGCTTCGTCTTTTACTTCTTTTTCAGGCCTTTTGCCGATTAAACCAGGCATACAAACATTCTCCAGGGCAGTAAATTCAGGTAAAAGATTATGGAACTGAAATACAAACCCAAATTGGGTATTTCTAAAAACAGCCAGTTTTTTGGATGAAAGTTGAAAAGGGTCCTGGCCCGAAATGTTCAACGTACCAAAATCTGTTTTATCTAAAGTACCCAGAATATGTAATAATGTGGACTTACCAGCTCCGGAAGCACCTACAATACTTACAAATTCACCTTTTGAAATAGTAAGGTTAACCCCTTTAAGTATTTCGAGGTTGCCATATTTTTTCTTTATGTCCTTAGCAATAATCATCCAGAACAAAAATACGATTAAAGGCCTAAAATTTACGATTATTTAAAATTGATAAAATTGACCAGAACTTTTTATTTTTGGATCTGGTTTAACAGCTAAGATCCATTAGAATGAAAAATATACTTTTTGCCATTATAGTTTTTACAATTTCTTCTTTCACACTGACTGGAGACATTCCGTGGACAGCAGAACAATTATATGATCCTGCGACTTTGGTAAAAGTGATCAAAGACCCAAAAGCAAGCAAACCGTTAATTTTGAATACGGGAACAATGCGGAATATCAAAGGGGCTGTAAAACTTGGACCTGTATCTGATTATGATGGATTACAACAATTTAAGGCAGGGGTAGTAAAATTTTCAGGTGACAAAAACAAAGAAGTAGTTATTTATTGTGGTTGCTGCAAAATGGACCATTGCCCAAATGTAGAACCTGCATTCACTCATCTTCAAAGTCTGGGTTTTAAAAAAGTTAAAATATTGAACCTAAAAGAAGACCTGATTTTTGACTGGGTAAATAAAGGATACCCGATGGATGCCAAACAACCTTTTTAATTTGTCTACTTTTTTATTTTTATTAATTTTTTAGTGCTTTATTAGGTATTGATTAACGATCATAATGGATAAAAAGGTATTGGTTAACCAAATTGACAGTACCTTATCAGGATTAACATTTGATATTTTTGGAGAGAAGTGTGGTTTATCTACATTTTTGTTTCATGGAATTTATCAAAACAAAAAGGAAATAGCTTCGGAATGTATTTTCCCACAGGAACTGGTTACTATTGAAGAATTCAGAAATTTCCTGGATTATTTTTTGAAAGAAGGGTACATATTTATAAGCCCAGAAGATATTTTATCTGGCAATCTAACTCCTGGCAAGAATTATGGGCTTATCACACTTGATGATGGGTATTTTAATAATTGGTTGCTTTTACCAGTTCTGAAAGAATATAAAGTTCCTGCCGTATTCTTTGTACCTACGGCTTTTATTATAGGTGGCGAGAAAATTTGGTCTGATATAATTTACTGCGAAAGAAAGAAAACAGGAGGTTCGGAGATAGCTATATTCAATGAAATAATGTTTGTTAAAACTCTCAGAGTTGCTAAAATAAAAGATTACATCTCCCAAGAATTCGGCCAAGCAGCATTTAAACCTATGAATGATATAGATAGGCCAATGAGTATTGAAGAATTTAAAAATTTTGCGGGCCAGCCATTCGTACATATTGGAAACCACACACATAACCATGAAGTGTTAGGAAACCTCACAGAAATAGAAATTGAGGATGAGATAACAGTCTCTCAGAACCTAATTAAAGAGATCACAGGAATACAACCTGACTTCATTTCTTATCCTTATGGTAGTTATTCCTCTAAGGTAATTTATGTTGCAAAAAGACATAATTTTAAGTTAGGTATTACTACCCTTCAAAAGAAAAATTATACCCCTCTGGAGGCAGATAAACTTCTATTGCTAAACAGGTTTAATCCTGTAGTTACAAATGGAGGAATTAATTATAAAAACCTAAGATCACCTTTTCAATTTAAGACATTAATTAAACAATGGCTTCAATGAAAATTGTCTGTCTCATAGGCCCCCCCTGCTATCTTCATTATTTTGTAAATGAAATTACCAGGTCAA
>JANYCH010000330.1 GCA_025360395.1 Cytophagales bacterium
GGAAGGATTGACCCAAAACATGAGCGAATGACAATAACAAATCATCATTTCTTCTCAAAATATCATCCAAAACCAATATCTTTGCGTATTTAGAGATTACAATCTTACATTGCATGATATATAGGATATAACCTTACTCTCTTTGCGCTCTAACTTAAATACGGTCTCCAGTTCCAGATGGATTTTTAGGTGCTTATCAGTGCGTTATATTTTTGTATTTGGATTTCTTATATCATTTTTTGATGTTACAGCTCAGAAAATTATTTTTCCTGACAGCACCACAAACGTTGAAAAACAATATGTGGTTTGTGATTCTACAGTTTGGCTAAAAGCAAGAAATCCTGGCGGAGGTTCTGGAATTTGGAAATTCACCTCAAATTCAATGGTAACATTCCTTACAAGTGAAACATCGGATTCGGTTAAAGTACTTTTACTTAAACCAGGACCAGCTGAAATTTACTGGAAATTTACCAGTACTGATAATAAGGTTACCATACCTCCATCTATATATTTAAATAACGCCTATCCTTCGAAACCAACAATTGTTAACAACCAAAACCGGCAAATTTGTGAGGATACCATACTTTTAACAGCCAAATCCCCTACAAATGGAACTGGAAAGTGGTCTTCAAAAACTGTAGAATTTATACCTTCTGCCTCCAGTCTAAACGTTACAGCAAAGAAATTACCAAAAGATCAATCAGTAATTTATTGGGAAGTTTCTACTGGAAATCAATGTCCATCAAGAAAAGATTCAATAATAGTAAACAGTTATCCAACAACAAAATCTTTTGCAGGTATATCAAGACCAGTTTGTACCGATACTGTATACCTGCGTGGAAATCCGACCAACCCTAATGATCCATTAGAAACTGGTAGATGGTCTGGCTCCTTAGGGATAATTGAAAATGCTAATAGTTACATTACAACAGTAAAAAGTCTTAAACCAGGGTCCAATACGTTTTCCTGGCAAATATCAAATAATAATGATTGCGAATCTAGAAGTACAGTTACAATAACATACAACAAACCATCTACAGCTACGATTACTAAAAAAAGTGACTCAACCTGTTTTAACCAGTTCAAACTGAAAGCAGTTCCAGCACCCGGTGGTAAGTGGTCAGTTATTCCTGGCAAGGGTTCAGGATCATTTTCAAATATAAATACCGATACAACTACCGTTACTGGTTTATCATCAGGCATAAACTGGTTTAAATGGACAGTTGTAAATCCTTCATGCGGTTCTTCTGTTGATTCCGTACGAATTAAATATATATACAAACCAACCCCGGTTGTGGACAAAGAATTTTGTGCTATTTATAGTCAAAATACCTCAATTAAGCTTCAACTCAAATTTCCAATCACTGAACAGGGATTGTGGTCCGCATATGATATTGGTATCCCCCAATTAATAACTGACACTTCTAACGCTGCCATATTTACTCCTACTCAGCCCAAAGCTTTTACTTTTTCATTCCAGCTAAAAGACAACATTTGTAAACAAGCGGCGGTTTTTACTAAATTCTATGTATTAACAAAACCATCATTACCATCAGACCGTTGTATTCCAACAACTAATAACACTGTTGTCACAGATTCCATCATGCCTTTGATTTCTCCGGTAGGAACTGAAGGGAGGGGCAGCTGGGGTTTAGAAGAATCTACCCCACTCCTTTCTAATCCTAATTTAATTAAAGGTCCCGGTGGAAAATTAATTTTTGCAAAGTTTCCTCCAGGAGTTTATAAGTTTAAGTATTCAATCACAGATTCTTTATGTATTGATTGTAAGACCAAATGTTCGAATTCTGCCTTCATCACGGTTACAATTTTCAACAAGGCCACTATCAAAAAATCTGTTTTAAATTGTACAACAGATCCATCTTTCCACCTATCAGCAAATAAATTGGCTGCTGGAGAAAAAGGTTCATGGTTAAATGGCAATGCAACTTTTGTTCCTACTCCAAATTCAGATACGATATTGGTTCAGAATTTAAAGGTGGGTAAATATAAAGTTTACTGGAAGGTTGACCATTCAAATGGATGTCAATCGCAAGATTCTACTACCTTATACAAAGTAACCAAACCATTTGCAGGAGTTGACATTTGCGCTTCTACACCATTACTTGATAGCATAACCATAACGGGAACAAAACCAGACTCAACAGCGGGGGAAACTGCTAATTGGAACTTCACCCGAAACCCAAACGATAGTTATATTTATCCTTATATAAACACTTCAAAAAGTAGCAACAAAATAACAATTAGAAAAGAGAATAATCCTGGAAATTACATTTTATGGTATATAATAAAACCTGACGATAAAACTAACCCTAATGCCTGCCCAAACTTAAAAGGGGATACAGTAAATATAACCCTTGTTACAAGACCTGACACCATTGCTACTACAAGAAGGTCATTACCTCTAAGCCAGCCAATTGTACTAAAAAGCAATGTTTTTAAAAGTCCAAGTGACACAATGAACTGGATTGACCCGTTGAATAAAATTACGCCTGGAAACACATTAACAATACCACAAAACACCAGTGCCGGGCTATACTTTTACAAATTCGTTATAAAAAATAAATTTAATAATTGTCGCGACAGTACCTTGGCAAGAGTAAGGATATTGTCCAGCCCTAAAATTTCTATCATATCAGGAAGTAAGTGTATTACCAGCAGTTTCAGATTAGGTGCTGATCCTGTAGTAGGCGACGAATCCTTTAAATGGACAAAAAAAGATACCAATAATATCATCACCCTTGCATCCGGGAATGCCCCGAATGAAATTCAGGTCTCACCCAGTATAAATAATTTTGGAAAGGCGACTGTTTATTACACCGTTTCGACTCCGCTCGGATTTCTGGCAAAGGATTCTATCATATTAACAAAAATCACTACCCCCGTTGCCCAGCTTGACAACAAATGCTTTATTGGTACTTCAGGAGTTCTGCCTAAAAACATTAAACTTCAAACATATGAAAAAGCGTTTTGGAAAAACAAGGTTACAAATAAATTAGACAGCACAATTAAAATAAATTATGGAAAACAAGCAGACTCTATTTATAACCTGCGATCAGGGCAACAAAGTTTAAATTTTATTATTACAGACCCTTCAACCGGCTGTAGTGATACATCCCGTACCTCCGTTATAATCCAGACTGTGAACAAGGCTAAAATAAGCCCATCCACCGACACCTGTATTTCCTCGCATCAGATAAAAGTAAAAACAGTAAAAGGTGTAGCTGACATTGTCCTATGGAACTCTGTTTCTACTTTGAAACCTTTAACTAAAGATTCTATTACCTTCCCCAAAACGGAATCAACCTACATATTTTTAAATACCAAAGAAAGCAAAGTAACCCTCAAATTAAGAGCCTTAGATACTACCTGTTTTTCTAAAGACAGCATTATAGTCACAACAGTAACACAAGCCGTTCCTATGGATACGATTTGTTTAAAAGGGACAAAAAGTTCATGGTTAGATGGAAATTACACTGCAACTAATCCGCCTGAAAGATATAAGTGGTATAGCCTTGGAAAAAACAACGATACCATATTTAAATCTGCTCAGATTAAAGTAAATGATTCTGTTTTGTTCCAGGGCGTCAACAAATTAGTTTGGGAAATATCTTATAAAAGTCCAACTACTCAAAAAGTATGTATATCCAGAAGTATAAAGACAATTGTAGTGGTTCCCAATGCCCAATACAAGCCACTGGACACATGCTTTGTAAAAACTTTGGCAGATATGGTTATTTCAGTAAAAACTTTAAATGACACATCTAATCTTAAGGTTTTCTGGCAAAATGACCTTTCTTATCCATTAGATTTAATTGCAAAAAAGGATTCCCTATATAATTTCACTCTAAAAGAAACCGGCTTAAGGAATTACTCCTGGAACGTGGCTTCGAAATCATTCCCAACTTGTGCAACCTCTTCCGGGTTAAAATTTACCGTTATCCCTAAGGCCAGTGCAGGCACAGATACTTGTTTGAAAGTTCAAAACATGTTTACATTAAAAGGATCTTCTGTAAATACTACAAAAGGAGAAAAAGGGACTTGGACATCATTTCCAAAATCAACTTTCGCGGACAGTTCTTCAAACAGGACTACCGTATTCTTATCCAGAAAAGGAAAGACAGGATTTGAATGGTTGGTTTCTAATAACAATTGCCAGGATGCAGATTCTGCATTCGCAACTTATATAAGTAAGGCTAATATCATAAACAATGACAATTGTCTATATTTCACTGAAGGGATTGACCTAAAGCTGAACAATAGAACTATTGACTCTGTGAATGAAAGTGGAAAGTGGAATTCTAAAACAACTGTAATTAATAAATTAAATGCCAGTTCTGCTTCGGCTGAACTATCAAAAGGTTTAAATATTATAAAGTATAGAGTTTTTGCAACTCAGGATTCCACCTGCTCAGATATTGATTCTGTTAAATTAGCGACATTTTCTGTATCGAGTTTTCAGAATATACAAGACACCTTATTTACCTGCACAAGAGATACTTCGATTATAATTAGTCCAAAATACAGTCAGGATAGTGTTTACTTTAACTTAAGTAATGGTCAAAAATTAATTCCTAAAAAAGATACCATATTCCTTAAAAATTTAAGCAACGACACAACTTATTCAGTTTACAGGACTGTCAGAAACAAATTTTGGCCTAGTTGCTTTTTGAAAGATTCGTTCAATATTTTAAACAGGCAGGTAGATTCAGTGAATTTTGGTCCACTTCCAGTTTCAACATGTCTGGAAAAAATTGTGGTCAATGTAAAAAGGCCATATTCTGATATTGCTACAGCAAAAGGAGAATGGATTAAACCATATATTGAGCCTAGTGGAAACCAAATTTTTATCGATACATTGGCCAATAATTCGACTCTAGACCAAATAGCATTTGAGATAAGCCGCATTTATTCGCCAGGCACATATACATTACAATGGAAAACCTATAATAAAGGGTGTAAGCCATTGATATCCAATTTAATCATAGATAAAAAACAAAATTTAGTTTCAAAAGCCAGGAATTTTTCTGTTTGTAATGCTGATAAATTCGCTTTTAGTGCTCTCGACTCTACTGACGTTCTAAAAAATCCTGAAAGTGTTATTTGGAAAGCTGGAGAAGGAAGTGGAACGATTAATCTACCAAATTCAAAAGACAAAAACACGGTAGTAGCAAATGGAATAAGTGTAGGAAGCAATAATTTTATTTATCAAGCTACCTTGAACGGTTGCCAGGCTAATACCTTTATTGTTGTAACAAACAATAAGAAATTCAAACTTGATTCAACTATCAGAAACAGGACTTTTAGCTATTGTGAAAAGGATACAGCTGCTATTATTTTTACACATCCACTTCTACAACCAAGCGGCGATTTTAAAATCAATTTTTCAAACAGCTTTACTAATAATATAAAATATGATGATGGTGATACGAATCATATTATAAAGACACCTTTGCAAAAGGATGTTACAATTCTTAATCTTAGAAATCTTAACTTATTTCTAAAAAATAAAAGCAAGAAAATTTATGTAATGGCCATTAATGGGTCTTGTCCATCACAATATGATTCTATTACTATTAAAAATTCACTGAAACCAGATACAATTTTTGCAGGACAAGATGATACACTGTGTAACTCTAACGTTTCTCTTAAAGGATTTACAAATGACTATGCGAAAGGAATCTGGTCTGTAATAAATGGAGCTAATAAAATTAATGAACCTTCTAAAGCTCTTACAACAGCCAAAGCAATAAGGGATTCCTTAAATATTTTTCAATGGACTGTCACTAATGGTGCTTGTAAAGATTCAGCCAGGGTTAAATACCTCATTGGAGATTCTCTATCTACTGCTAAGGTCGATGCTAATTTTTTAAGAATATGCGATTCATCCAATATTCATTTAAAGGCAGTAAAACCAATCTTTGGAAAAAGTTTATGGCTTTTAAATCAATCTGCTATTTCTGACACCAACAATTCTAATTTTCCTTTCGCTACAAACAATCTAAAGGATAATGACAAAGTAAATTTTATATGGAAAGTATTCAATAAGTATTGCTCTAATACTGATACAATGAAACTTACTCTTTTCAAGGCACCTACAACAGCAGTTGCAGGACAATCTCAGTCAATAGTAAAAGAGGATTATACCCTGCAAGCCAACAAACCTAATATTGGCATTGGAAAGTGGGAAGTTTTAAAAGGAACAGCTGAAATAGAAGATAAAGCCAACCCCAATTCAATGGTTAAAGAATTGAGTTTTGGGGAAAATGTTTTGAAATGGACGATAAGCAACGGCATTTGTCCTGCATCCAGTGATATTATTATCATAAAGTATTCAGATTTTAATATTCCCAGTGGGTTTTCACCAAATGGCGATAACAAAAACGACTATTTTGAAATCAAGGGAATTGAAAGCTACCCGGGTACTCAATTAAAAATATTTAACAGATGGGGAATGCTGGTTTATTCTTCTGAAAATTACCAAAATCAATGGGACGGGGATGGGCTAAGTGACGATACTTATTATTATGAGTTAAAGATTACAGGTTCTAAAGAAAAACATGGTTATATTTTAATGAAAAGAAAGTAATTGAAAAAACCTTTCTTACATATCATCCTCGCCGTAATCCTTTCCTGTACATGGAAGAAAGGATTAGCCCAATTAGTACCTGTTTACAGTCAATACCTTGTAAACCAAACTATTATTAACCCAGCATATGCAGGTGCAAATAATTGTCTTAATGTCAATGCGCTTTATAGGCAGCAATGGGCAGGTTATGAAGGTGCGCCAAGCACAAGAACCCTTTCCGCACATTCCCCACTTAAAAACAGAGCTGTTGCTTTGGGTCTAAATGTTGTGAACGATGTAATAGGCGTCACTTCCAATACTTTGATTGAAGGTCAATTTGCTTACAGGCTCTCGCTGGGAGGTGACCAGAAATTAGCATTTGGTATTGGAAGTGGCATATTTATCAATAAAAACAATTTGGCAGCTATCAATGTTAATGATGCCGGAGATGAGGTTTTTGCAGGTAATAGAAATACAGTGAATCCCACTTTTTCCTTTGGAATATTCTATGAGAGAAAAAAGTTTTTTACCGGATTATCTTCTTTAAACCTTTCAAGGAATATACCTGCCATAAAAACGTATAATTATCAGCAGCCTTATTATCTTTTTAGCGGATATAATTGTACACTCAATGAAAATTTTACCTTAACACCTTCTTTTCTATTAAAAAAAATAAATGGCAACCCTTTCCAAATGGATCTGAATTTATTTCTTGATTTTAGGGAAAGGGTAAAATTTGGGGCCTCATATAGAACAGAAGAAGCCATATATGGTATCCTTCAGGTAAAATTAAACCATCAGTTTCAAATAGGTTATTCTTATGATTATTCGCTGAATGCTTTTCGGCAATATCATAACGGATCGCACGAAGTATCGGTTAGGTATGTTTTTGAATATAAATCCACAACAGTAGACATAAAATCATTTGAATAGGGTACTTTTTTTATTCTCCATATTTTTTGTACTCATTTGCAATGATCTGTTTGCCCAGAGTATTTCTAACAGTTATTCTGTGGAGAGATTGAAGATCAATACTGATTGGTCAGAAATTTCTCCCATTATTGTACCCACAGGAATTGTTTTTGTTTCTAACAGGTTAGATGAAATTGGTGTTGCAAGGGTTAGCGATTCAAAGTCAGAACCTTTTTTTAAACTTTATTTTTCGCCAAAGACAGAGTCCGGCTACGGAAAACCGGTGAAGTTATCCGGTGATATGAACAAGAGGTTTTCTGAAGGCCCGGCGAGTTTTTCTTCTGATGGCAAAAGCTTGTTTTTTTCAAGGAACATTGCATTAAAGCATCCTACTAAGACAGGCAAAAAAGCCAGAATGGGGATTTTTACTGCTACTTGTTCCAATAACATCTGTGAGAATATTAAAGAATTTCCACATAATAAGGCTGACTTTTCGCTTGGGCACCCATGTCTTTCTCCTAATGGGAATTTCATTATTTTTTCTTCCAATATAGCAGGAGGTTATGGCGGTTCAGATCTTTATGTTTCATATCTGAAAGACAATAAATGGGGAAAGCCTTTGAACCTGGGCAAAGAAATAAACACTCCTCGAAACGAAGTTTTCCCATTTATAAATGCCCAGGGGAAATTATTCTTTTCATCCGATGGACATGCAAGTATGGGTGGTCTGGATATCTACAGTGTGAATTACAGCAATTTTGAATGGAGAGGTGTCCAAAACATCGGGGCACCGTTTAATAGCCAGTTCGATGACTTTTCTTATAGCGAAAGTGCTGATAAAACCAATGGTTTCTTTTGTTCTGACAGAGAGAAAAAATACAAAGACGACATATTCAGATTTCAGTTATCATCTTTTGTTTTTACTGAATGTGATACATTAAAACAGCAAAGTTATTGCAGGACTTTTTATGAAGACAAAACCATTAATACTGATTCGTTACCCTTAATATACGAGTGGGACTTTGGCAACGGAACCAAAAAGAGGGGATTAGAAGTAAACCATTGTTTTGATAAGCCTGGAATATACACCATTAACTTGAACATAGTGGACTTGGTCACGAACCAGCTTTATATGAATGAAGCAAGCTATGATCTCACCATTGAAGAAATTAAAGGGCCTTATTTTTCTTTAGCTGACA
>JANYCH010000343.1 GCA_025360395.1 Cytophagales bacterium
AGACGAGTTCTGTTACAGGATAAATAGGTCAATTCATAAAGATGGCATATTCGACAACCTAATGATGAGAATGATTGCAACTCCCAACATCACCAAAAACCAAATAAAATTTGCCTACAGTAGCTAAATGGGCTCTACTAATTATTTAAATACAATGTCCTTCCCTTATTATAATATGGAGGATCCAGATATAAAAAAGTTTTACCGTTAGATTGACCACTTTTAATATCATTTAAAATCGTTATTGCATCTTGATTTGTTAGAAGGATTTTTTCTTTAAATGTGGCTATTTTTTCTATTCTTTGAATTAATTCTTTCTTATTAAAACGAACATTTATTCCATAATTCCCTAATTGGCCATAACCACCAATAGGTCCTGCTTTATATATAATACCAGATCTATTAGTCCTGTTTAAAAAAAAAGTCGCAAGAGTACTTTCAAGCTCAGAATAATCCAATGGATTTTCGTAAATACTCTTTTGCTTTTGCCATTCATCTATAGTAATATCAATTTTTTCAATTTCATGAATGAAATCCTCAGATTGATTAATTACACAATTCCAAAAATGATAAATATGGTAATCAGCATCATTAATGTGTATAGTTGAGAAAACATTATTAAATAATAATTTTAATGCCGCTCCAGCTCCACCAGCATATAATTCGCAGTAGTGGCCTCCTTCTAAATCGTTTGACTTAGCTAAAGCAGAAAGAAAGTCAAATAAAGATGATTTACCTCCCGGATATCGTAACGGACTAAAATTTTGTACTGCGCTCAAATTCAATGTGGTTTCTCAAAATTACGATTTTAAAACCAATAGTTTTACCTTAATACCAATACTGTCTATTACATTGTGTTTGACACTTTTCAAAACTAGAATAATTCTAAAAAAAAAGGGAAAAACTATGTTCCTCCCTTCCATCAGATTAGATTCTATGCCTTAATACTAGCCAATCAATCCCATCTCAACCAAATCCTGGATATCCAGTATTCCGGCTGGTTTGTTATTCTCAAGAACTAAAATATTGTCAATTTTTTCCTTTTTGAAGATGTTCACCGCATCGTAAAGCAATGCATCAGCTGATACAGTGATAGGGGCTTTATAAGTAAAGTCCGCCATTTTCTTGTCCATAATTCCTTTGCCGCTTTCTTTCAATTGTCTGCGGATATCTCCATCTGTAAAAACTCCTTTTAAATTGCCTGATCCGTCAAGTACTGAAACAGCACCTAATTTAGAATCAGTCATTTTTACCAAAGCATCCAGAATTGTATCTGTTTCTTTGATTGTTGGATTTTCAGGTTTTAAAACATCTTTCACTTTTAAAGTCATCAGCTTAGTGTGCTCGATGAACTGGTCTGTTCCAACTGTTGTAAAGTTGTTTTCAGTCAGTTTCTTCATTACGCTCCATGGGATGGTGCAGCAATGTGCTCCCACTCTGATAGCAGTACGAACGTGTTCTGCATGACGAACTGAAGAGAACATGATTTTGGAATCAGAACCATACTGGTCTACCATTTCAATACACTCAGCAACAAGCGTCAAAGCATCTTGTCCCTGGTCCTGGAAACGGCCAACCAATACACAGATATAATCTGCTCCGGCACACATGGCCATGTAAGCCTGGTTCAAAGTGTAGCATAAGTGAACATTCACTTTGTACCCTTTGTTTTTCAGCATTTTACAAGCTGTAACCCCATCATTGGAAACAGGAACTTTGAAGAAAGTTTTTTCAGGATCTAACCCTAAAGCTATTAACCTGTCAGCTTCTTTTACAATTTCATCCGGGGTATCGCCCAACGCTTCAACATGAAGCCATGGGACCATTTTGGAAAGTTTTAAAATTGCTCCATCGATATCGGTAATACCGTGGCGGTGCATAAATGTGGGGGTGGTCGTTAGGCCAGTTAGAAAACCAAGTTTATTGGCTTCTTCAATTTCTTTGAAGTCGACGGAGTCTAAGTAAAGTTCCATTGTATAGTTGACAGTAATGTAAAATGTGTTGAGTTAGTTAGTAACTAACTCAGATTTTCTCGTTTGACTCTTAACTAAATTATGAATTTCAATAAGAGGTTTTAAAAATTCTTCCAGATGGTCAATATAATACTGGCTGGCAGCATCACATAAAGCTTCCGGCGGATTTGGATGGGCCTCGATAAACAAGCCATCTATTCCCGCACCTACAGCTGAACGGGCTAATACCGGTAAAAATTCCCGGTTTCCACCATTTGGATCAGAACTTGGGATACCGTATTTTCTTATAGAATGTGTTACGTCAAAAACAACCGGATATCCTGTTTTTGACATATGGTAAAAGCTTCTTGGATCTACTATTAAATCATTATAACCAAATGTAAATCCTCTTTCAGTTAAAATGATCTGGTCATTCCCGGCTTCAACGGCTTTTTCAGCTGGTTTGGCCATGTTTTCCGGAGCTAAAAATTGACCATGTTTAATATTGATCACTTTTCCGGTTTTCGCTGCAGCCACCATCAAATCGGTTTGCATACATAGATAGGCCGGTATTTGAATGATATCCAAAACATCGCCAGCCTCGCTCATTTGTTCAGGATAGTGAACATCAGAAAGAATAGGAAGTTTGAATGTTGTTTTGATTTTGTCCAGCATTTTCAAGCCTTCTGTAATCCTTGGGCCAACAAAGAATTTTAAGGAACTTCTGTTGTCCTTTTGGTAAGATGATTTGAAAACCAGAGGAACATTTAATCTTTCAGAAATACGCACCAATTTTTCGGCGGTTTCCATCATTATTTTCTCAGACTCTATAACACAAGGCCCGGAAATGAGGAAAAGCTGATCAACACCACAATGGATATTACCAACTTTAACGATCTTTTTTGACATGAACTAACTAAATTATAGATTTCAAAGTTAAAGGAATAAATTGAAATGTCCGCTATTAGAACTTGCGGATTAAGGCCTTCGTTAACCAGCCTAAACTTTCCCTTTTAATAGAATATTGTTAATCATTGTCTTCGCTGCTCCCTTTCATTGTCTCTGTAAAAGGTTTAATATCCATTCCTGAATATGTCGGGTTTACTATAATCGATCCTTTTGAATCTATAAATCCCCAGCTGTCCTTCACTTTTACCATTGCCATACCTTCGCTAAAATTCTTTGCGCCTGTAAACTTTGCAGGGATAACGACCTCCCCTTTTGTATTAATATATCCCCACAGATCTCCTATTCTTACTCTTGCAAGGCCTTCGCTAAAATTACCAGCTTTATCAAATGTTGCCGGTATTGCCATCTTTCCTGTTTTATCTATATACCCAAACTTATTCTCGGGTCTTACTTTTGCAAGACCGTTGGAAAAAGGTTCTGCGGCTTCAAGTTTCATTGGAACAACCACCACTCCTTTTAAATCTATATATCCCCATTTTCCATCCTGGCGAACTGCTGCCAAACCCTCGCTAAAAGGTTGGGCTCCCTCGTATTTGGGTTCAATAAAGAATTTACCGGACTTTTCAACATAGCCCCACTTCCCATTTAACCTAAGGCGGGCCGATATATCCTGACCATGTGAAATGAAGGCAAAAAAGATGATAGGTAATAATAAAATGGACTTTTTCATATTGATTTAGTTTAAAATAAGAAGGTAAATTAATTCATTTATTTAAATACAATTGCAGTATACTACATTTTCAATAAAAATTTCATTGTATCAACGCCATCAGCAAAATCTTCTAAGCGTGGGTTTTGTGTTTCACCAAATGGAACACTATCCTTATATTTTACATTTGTAACCACACACTGAATTTGTTCAGCCTTCCTGCTCAAAGAATTTAATAATGTGTTTTGATCAGAGTATCTTTCGTAATAAAGGACTGAAATAGGAGAATGCAAGCTTTCTGATTCCTTCAGCAATAAAAAATTGTTGTCCAAAAACGGGTCCTGGTTCATCAGGTAAATAGCCCTGTTATAAGTGTAATTGTTGGCATATTTATGCTGGTTAATTACGAAAGACCAGGGTTCAAAGGTATCGATCAGCTTAGTAATATCGTAATAATCAGGTATATACAGTTTTGTAACATTCCGGCAGCCTAGTCCAAAATAGGTAAAAATATCTGAACCTAAATTTTCCAGATCATCAGGGCTTTCAGTTCCGTCTAACAAGGCTACAGAAGTGCGGTTCTTTCTGATAATGTTTGGATATTTACCAAAATAGGACTCAAAGTAACGTGCTGAATTATCGCTGCCTGTACAAATAACCGCTTCCATGTTGGCCATCCTTTCCACTATTTGGATGAAAGGCACAAACCCTGGTTCAAATTCCATTATTTTTCCCAAAAGAAACTTCATCAGGACAGTATCACTTTTGCTGAGCTTTGCCTGAAGTATATGTCCTGACAATAACACACATAAGGCATCATGAAATCCTACTGCCGGAATATTGCCGGCCATGATCACACCAACGTTTTCAGTCCTGACTTGCTTATTTAATTCAGGGTAGTTAGATACAAAGTTTACCAGGCTTTCTTCTTTGAGCATATCAGCTAAAGATTTCAATGCTATTTTAACACTGTCTTCAGTAAACCAGGCGTTTTCATATTTTGCCCTTCTGTAAAGGTTATCAGCTTCTTCAGTTATCAATGAAGATATTGACTTACCAAGTGCAATAAAACAGGCAATTTTTTTATCAAATGGGATATGTTCAGGCTCCTTTAACATGAGGAAAAGAATTATAATACTGCAAGATGTGTTTAAAGAATGATATTATATTAAATTTGTATTTATCGGTTGTAAAGGTAATTTACAGGAGTTTGCTAACTTTGCAGCCCCAAAATTTGTTATCCTAAAAAATTTTCGGCCATGGCTATTATTATTACTGAAGAATGTATCAATTGCGGTGCCTGTGAGCCGGAATGCCCTAATACAGCTATTTACGAAGGCGGTGCTAAATGGACCTGGTCTGGTGGTACCAAACTTACGCAGGTAGAACTGGAAGACGGGACTGTTATTGACGGAAAGGCCCAGCAGGAACCTGTCTCACCAGAATTTTATTACATAGTTCCTAATAAATGTACAGAATGCACAGGTTTTCACGAGGAACCACAATGTGCTGCTGTATGTCCTGTTGATTGTTGTGTTGATGATCCTGAATACAGGGAGACCAAAGAAGAACTTCTTGCTAAAAAGACCTGGTTGCATAATGAATAATTCAAAAGCAGGAAGTCCTACCTGCTTTTAACACAAAAACCTGTCTATTATAATCCCTGCAGCAACACCTACATTTAAAGATTCAGCATTTCCTACCTTGGGTATTGTGATCTTTTGACTAATAAAAGGCACTAGGTCTTTGCTTATACCATTCGCTTCATTACCAAGAAGCAAAAACAAAGGTAATCTGCCTTTTACTTCATAAACAGCCTTGCCATCCATAAAAGCTGCAAATACTGGAATTTTGGAATTTGAAGTAAATAGTTGTTCTAAGTCCATGTAACAAACATTGACCCTGGTATAAGAACCTTTGGTTGAATTTATCACTTTAGGATTATATAAATCTACCGTATCAGGACTGCAAACAAGGTTCCTGATCCCATACCAATCGGCTGTCCGGATAATAGTACCCAAGTTTCCTGGATCATTTATGCCGTCAAGGACCAAAACCAGTTCTTCACCTATTATAATATCCTCTTCTTCTTTTATTGCAGCGAGTGCCAGAGCGCTATTATTAGTTTCCAACGTTCCTATTAAACCAAGTTCTGCTGAAGTTACAAGCTGAAGTTCAATTCCGTTTTTTAGGGCGATTGGTTCAAACTGAGTAAAAAATGCATTAGTGACGAAAAGTTTTTTGATTTCGTAGTCTGAATTTAATATTTCGAGAACATTTTTATAACCTTCCACAAAAAAGGCGCGCTCAATCCTTCGGTATTTCTTATTTTGCAAGGAATTGATATATTTCACCTCGGCTTTGCTTAGCATTTCTTGAAATTTGCGTAAAAATCAAATTTACATACAGTTTTCGATAGCTTTAGCTATAGCACTATCTTCTTGTAGCAGTTTCAAATACCTGGAGAAAAAAGGGGCTATTGGCCCCAATGATTATCTTCTTTATAAACAAAATATCAGTGGTAATAAGGCTGAACCCAAAGACATTTTTACTCCTTTTTATCAGCAGAAACCAAATAAGAAACTTCCCCTATTAGGTTCAAGACCATATTTTTATTTTTATGTCTTAGGCAAATCTTTCAATTATACTAACAGGGTAGGCCTTAAAATGGAAAGGGTCACTAAAAAATATGATGCTAAGATTTTGGCCGACAGTGGAAAAACGGAAAGAATAAAAAAACTGACGTTAAAAAAAGAAAAAAAATTAGAAAAGTTAAGGTCCAAACAACAAGAAGGGAATGCCTTCATGCGCACATTTGGAGAAGCGCCTTCCATTGCAAAAAAGGAAAACTTTGAAAAAAGTGCCAACATGATGGGCCAAATGCTCAAAACCAAAGGTTATTATCATCATTCCATACTGGTGGAATATGACACCAATGGGAGAAAACTAGAGGTAACTTATAAAATCAATGAAGGAGAACCGCATACGATAAATAGTATAAAATATTCAGTATTAAACCCGACTGTCTCGGCTTTGATACAACAAGATAAAGAGGAAAGTACTCTAAAGTTCAACAAAAAACTAGATGAGAGTGACTTGGTAAAGGAACGCGACAGGCTAGACAAGCTGTTAAAAAATAATGGCTATTTTGATTTTGAAAAGCAATTCATCTTCTGCAAGATAGATACAAATAGTGTTCCATACCGCGCAGATGTGGAAATAATCCTTGATACGGCGACGGGAAAAGATTTATATAGAAAGTATACACTTAACAAAATTTACTGCTTCATAGAACACAGCAAATTCGAAAAGTTACAACGTGATACCATTCTCTACGATAAAATTAATTTTATTCAAATCAATAATAAGTTTGGTAAGAAGGTACTGGCAGGCAAAATCAAATTCAGGCCAGGAGATTATTTTTCATTAGATAAAAACATCAGTACCCAGCTAAACCTTACCAACCTTGATAACTTTAAATTTATTGACATAAAATATGCCAAATTAAAACCAGAAGATTCCTTACTGAATGTTTTGATCACATTAAATTCTAACAAGAAATTCCAGATTACAGACGAATGGGGACTCAATGTGTCGCAAGGGCTTCCCGGACCTCAGGTAAGTGTCTCTTTTCTGGACAGGAATGTTTTAAGGGGATGCGAAAATTTCGATGCAAGTGTACGTTTCGGAATAGAAGGAGTAGCAAGTGCGACCAATCCTAATTCAGTTTATAAAAGTATTGAAGGTGCTGCTGACGTCGGAATTACTTTTCCACAATTTTACTTTCCTACCAGAATCAGGCTGAAATTCAATAATTACTATCCCCGGACCAGACTAAGCTTTTCTTTTAACAATATCGTAAGGCCAGATTACCTTCGCCGGAATTATAAACTGGCATTAAACTATACGTTTACACGAAATGTATATTCCAGGTATATAGTTTCTATTGCAGACCTTAATGTGGTCCAATCCACTATATATACAAAAACGTTCCGTGACTATCTTGATACATTAACAAACAGGGGAAATACGCTCAGCACCAGTTTCAGGCCTTCATTCATATCCAGTATCCATATTACCTACATTTATAACAATAACGACTTTACTAAGTTTGCAAATGGAAATTTCCTGCGACTATTCGCAGAAACAGGCGGAAACCTTATTAATTACCTTGAAAAACCATTAGAGCAAAGAGGAATTATACAGGATAAAAAATTATTTGGACAATTAACTTATTTCAAATTTGTGAAATTTAATATTGATTACAGGGCCTACAGGGTTTTGGTGCCAAAGAGCCAGCTTGCTTTTAGGGTAAATACAGGTTTAGCTTACCCTTTCCAAAATCAATCACTCCCGTATGAAAAATATTTCTTTGCAGGAGGAAGTAATAGTTTGAGGGCCTGGCGGCCAAGAAGGTTGGGTCCCGGATCTAAGCAACCAAGCGTTCCCAATGCTGATGGTGTTTTCGATTACCGATTTGAACAACCTGCTGAAATTATTTTAGAATTGAGCGTAGAATCGAGGTTTAAAATTATAAGGTTTATAGAGGGGGCTGTTTTTGTAGATGCTGGAAATGTTTGGCGTGTAGGTGAAAGTTTAGAAAGCCCTAAGGCTTCTGATTTTAATTCCAAAAGATTTTACAAAGAAATAGCGGTAGGAACAGGATTTGGATTAAGGTTTAATTTCAGTTTTATTATTGTAAGGTTCGATTTAGGGCTCAAAGTATATGATCCGGCCTTAGCAGAGAACAACAGGCTAGTAGTGAAAAACTGGACTTTAAATAATATTATTGGCCGGAATGAATATGGACTCATAAACTTAGGTATTGGTTATCCCTTTTAAAATGGAAAAAAAATTTATTGCAGACAGATTTAAGGCAATACAAACTTCTATTTGCGTACAAATAGAGAAAGAGGATGGCCAAGGGGTATTTCAATCGGATATTTGGGAAAGAAGTGAAGGTGGTGGTGGTGATACGAAAATTCTAACAAATGGAAATGTGCTTGAGAAGGCAGGTGTATTATTTTCTGAGGTATTCGGCCCAGTTTCAGATAAAATGAAAGCAGCATTTGATTTCAATTCAGGTGAATTTTATGCAACAGGTGTATCTATTGTGATGCATCCAAAAAATCCTTTTGTTCCAATCATCCATATGAATATCAGGTATTTTGAAATGGGTAATTCCTGGTGGTTTGGAGGTGGTATTGATTTGACCCCTATTTATATCGATGAAAAGGAAGCGCAGTATTTCCATCAAAAACTAAAAGAAGTTTGTGATAAATATGACCAACAATATTACCTTAGATTTAAAGAATGGGCCGATAACTATTTTTTCCTTCCTCATAGAAATGAAACCAGGGGAATAGGCGGGATATTCTTTGACAGGTTAACTACCAATAATACGGGGAAAACGAAAGAGGAGTTATTTGATTTTGTTATAAGCATTGGGGAAACTTTTGCACCTGTTTATACCCAAATAATGAATACAAAAAAAAATGTGGTTTATTCTGACAAGAATAAAGAATGGCAGGGCATAAGGAGGAGCAGATATGTGGAGTTTAATTTATTGTACGATAAAGGCACTAAATTTGGCCTGGAATCTGATGGCAGGGTCGAATCAATCCTGATGAGTATGCCGCCATTGGCAGAATGGCATTACAATTATTCTCCCGAAAAAAACAGCTTTGAAGACAATACTTTAAACTTGCTAATAAAAAATAAAGCCTGGATTTAGTCCAGGCTTCAGAATTTCAAAAAGTAATGTAATTGTTGTTATCTTCTTTTGATTGTCTTCTTACCAGTTACAACCCTGTTAAGGTTTCCTTTACTTGACTGGTCACTAAAGGCTTCAATCATATATTCTATTCTGAAGTTAAAAGTAAAATACCCATCTTTTCTATTTGGATTACCTCTTACTTTGTCAGGATAATAACCAAAGTCTGTTTTATCAGATAACTGAGCTGCTGTAGAAGTAGAACCCCCTACAAAAGTATTTGGATTTTTATAATTTTTTCCACTTACATCATCAAGATAGTCAGTAAATGTTTTTCTGTAAGTAAATTCTAAACTGATGTTTAAGTCATGTCTTAATCGTGTTCTTAAACCTACTCCAAAAGGAATTACCGGAGTTAACCTGGAATAGCTTTTTCCTTCGGTTTGGTATTGGTGAAGATTGTACCATTTTCCATCAAGCTGTCCCATAGGATTAAAATAAGCCAAACCAATTCCTGCATGTACATAAGGCTCAATTGTTCTTCTTTGTTCAAAATGATGCTCAAAAGGAAAAATATCATACATAGCTGAGGCAGAAAGTTCATAAACATCTGTTCTGAAACCCAGGTTTCTTTCTGCTTTGTAAATTTTATCTGAATTAGCTAATCTAGTCCAAAACGCATCTAATTTAAAACAAAATCTAGGGTTGTATCTGTAATATGCACCAAGGGCAAGAGAATGCCTGAATTCATAACAATCCCAGCCTTCGCATATATCTCCGTAATATGTAGACATACCCAAACCTGCCGTAATCTTTATAAAATTAAGGGCATTAAGTTTTTTAGACTTAAGCGTTTGCTGGTGACCTGTGTGTTTTGCACCGTCATGCTGGGCAAAAGAAGTTACTGAAATTGTTAGTAATCCAGCTATTAAAAGTAATGATGATCTCTTGTATATTTTTTCCATTAGGGTAAATTGGTAATATGGAACATTCAAAAATGATGAATAAAGCGTTAATGTCAAAATATTATGTGAGGTTTTGATGCATTTTAAACAAATATTTTCCAATTATGTCGAATTCTATGTTTACTAGCATATTGGATTGTAATTTTTTAAGATTTGTATTTTCTAAGGTATAAGGTATAATAGCAACGGAAAAATAATCCTTCCCTGATTCTACAACCGTCAGGCTTATACCATTTATACAAACAGATCCTTTCTCGACAGTAATGAAATTGGGTGCGGCAGAATGTCTAAAAAAGTATGCCAAATCCCCCTGATTCCTTACAATCTTTTCACAGATAGCAGTTGTATCCACATGCCCCTGTACTATATGACCGTCAAAGCGGCCGTCTGCCTTAAGACATCTTTCCAGGTTAACCTCACTTCCAATTTCCAAAATACCCAGGTTTGACCTTTTTAAGGTTTCAGGTATAGCAGTAACAATGTAAGATTTTTCAAGGATTCTTATAACAGTCAGGCAAACACCATTGTGCGAAATGCTTTGACCTTCAATTAATTCATCTGCAAAATTTGCTTCTATCTCAAAGTCAACATTTTCGTTTTGGCTCTTCGATTTATTTTTGATTATCCCGACTGATTCTATTATTCCGGTGAACATAAACTATTCCTTTAAAGACAAAGGTTATATTTACGGCGCAGTATTGCAAGAATATGGTTATTGATGATTATAAGCACAAAGGGCTTCGGAAAAAGCTTGTAAAAGAACTTCAGGGTAAAGGGATTTCTGACCAGGCAGTACTTGAAGCAATTATGTCAGTACCCAGGCATATATTTTTAGATACCGCTTTTTTGGAACAAGCTTATATGGACAAGGCCTTCCAGATTGGTGAAGGTCAGACAATTTCGCAACCATTTACAGTAGCATTCCAAACACAGCTGCTCGAAATCAAAAAAAACGACAAGGTGTTGGAAATCGGTACAGGATCTGGTTATCAGGCTTCTGTATTATGCTATATGGAAACCAGGCTTTTTTCAATTGAAAGAATCAGGTCTTTAAGTAAAAATGCCTCTGTTATATTTCAAAAACTAGGATATAAACCGGAATTGATGATAGGAGACGGCTCACTAGGGTGGAAAGCACACTCCCCGTTTCAAAAAATTATAGTTACTGCCGGAGCACCTCTTGCCCCGGAACCTTTATTGGAACAACTTGACCTGGGAGGAATACTTGTAATCCCTATTGGGGACCAAAAAGTACAAACCATGGTGAGGTACAAAAAAGATTTAGCTGGAAAAATTACTAAAGAAGAGCACGGAATTTTCAAATTTGTACCGCTTTTAGGTGAAAAAGCATGGAAAACAACAACACAAAAGTTATGACAGAAAAGTTATGCTCTGAGTCTTATGCTGAAATGACAGAGTTGGTTTTGCCAAATGATACCAATATGCTCTTCAACCTTATGGGTGGGAAATTAATGCAGTGGATGGATATTGTGGCGGCTATTTCAGCTCAAAGGCATTCTAACAGGTTGGTAGTAACCGCATCAGTTGACAATGTTTCTTTTAAAGAACCCATCAAACTTGGCTACGTGGTTACTTTAAAGGCACAGGTAACAAGGGCTTTTCGCAGTTCAATGGAAGTCCATATACAAGTTTGGGCTGAAGATGTACCAAACCAAAGAAAATTCAGGAGCAATGAAGCATACTTGACCTTTGTAGCTTTAGACCATGCTGGTAAGCCGGTTTCTGTACCTGTGGCTGTACCAAATACTGAAGTTGAAAAACATTTATTTACAACAGCACTAAACCGTCGCGAGTTGAGGCTAGTACTTGCAGGAAAAATGAAACCTTCTGATGCAGAGGGTTTAAAATCTTTATTCACAGAAAATAACACCATCTAAAAAAATTATGGATAAGCTTTTTAAGGCCAATTTTTATCCCGGACCTTCAAGATTATATGATGAAGTTGCAGATTACGCTGCGGATGCTTTTAAAAAAGGAATTCTTAGTATAAACCACCGCAGCCCTGTGTTTGAAGATATGTTCAGGCTTACAAAAGAACGCCTGTTTAATTATTTAAATGTTCCCACAGGTTATCATTTGGCCTTCACTTCTTCAGCGACAGAATGTTGGGAAATAATAAGCCAGTCTTTAGTAGAAGACAGTAGCTTTCATTTATACAATGGAAATTTTGGTAAAAAATGGTTTGAATATGCTGGCAAAATAAATGTAAACACAGAATCTGCTTATTTTTCACCCAATACTCTGATCAGGCCGGAAGATTTAAATGTTCCACTAGACAGCGAGTGGATCTGCCTCACCCAAAACGAAACGTCAAATGGGACCCAAGTCCATCCTGAGGTTATTTCCTCGATAAGAAAGGCTTTTCCAGACCAGTTTATTGCCGTTGATGCAACCAGTTCTATGGCTGGGATAGATCTGAACTTCAAGGATGCCGACTTATGGTTTGCTTCTGTTCAGAAGTGTTTTGGTTTACCTGCCGGTTTGGGAATTATGATATATTCAGACGCAGTTGTAAAAAAGAGCCAATCGGTAAATGAGTCAAATCATTATAATAGCTTTGCAAATTTTATTTATAACGAAAAGAAAAACCAGACCCATATTACTCCTAATGTTATGGGCATTTACCTGTTGTTCCGTCTTTTTGATAAACTTCAGAATATCAAAGAAGTCGACAAAAAAATAAATGAGAGGGCAAAACATCTGTACAGCTATTTTCAGGGATATTCTGAATTTCAGCCTATTAGCCAGAACCAGCATTGTTATTCTTCTACAGTTCTGGCATTTGAAGGTGAGCCGGGTTTTATCAGTGAACTAAAAAAAGCTGCATCACAACATGGTATTATTCTGGGAAATGGTTACGGAGATTGGAAAAATTCATCTTTCAGGATTGCAAATTTTCCAGCTATTCCGGATAGTGAAGTAGAACAGCTGATCGCTTTTTTTGATCAATATTGATATATCAAACTTATTATTGAGTACCCAGATGAAAGTTGAAGATATTTTTTCCGGCTTTGATAAGCTGAAAGTTTTAATAATCGGTGATGTGATGCTCGACTCATACTTGTGGGGAAAAGTAGAGAGGATTTCTCCCGAGGCTCCTGTGCCTATTGTGAATGTACAGAAAAGGGAAGTCAGGTTAGGAGGTGCCGGGAATGTTGCCTTAAATATATTATCGCTTGGGGCTAAACCCATTTTATGTTCAGTGATTGGCAAGGATCTAGACGGAGATTCTTTTTTAAATTTACTGGAGAAACATGGCATGGAAAAATCCGGTATAATCCAGTCTGAAGACAGGCCAACAACCATAAAACACAGGATTATTGCAGGATCTCAACAAATGCTAAGAATTGATTCTGAAACTGATAAGGAAATTAAGGAAGATATTACAAGAAAATTACTGGATAAAATCGATGTGTTGCTCACGGATTGCCAGGTAGTAATCTTCGAAGATTATGACAAAGGAGTGATTACACCATTTTTAATACAACAAGTTGTAAAAATGACGGCTGAAAAAGGAATACCAACAGTTGTAGATCCTAAAAAACGGAACTTTATGGCCTACGAGGGCGTAACACTTTTTAAACCAAATTTGAAGGAATTAAAAGAGGGGCTAAAAATAGACTTTGATAAGGCCGATAAAAATGAAGTGCAGCATGCTTCAGATTTACTCCGGAAAAAGTTAAACATAAGTGCCACCTTAATTACGCTTTCTGAACATGGAATATTTGTTTCTGATGAAAACGAATATCATTTTATTCCGGCTCATTTAAGAAGCATTTCTGATGTATCTGGCGCGGGTGATACCGTGGTAAGTGTTGCCGCACTGGCACTTGCACTTAAATTGCCCATAAATCAGATAGCAGAACTATCTAATCTTGCAGGTGGAATAGTTTGCGAATATGTAGGCGTTGTACCGATAGATAAAATCAGGTTGAAGGAAGAAGCTAAAGGAATTTTTAATTAATGCTTGAGTTAAAAATTTGTACTTAATATTAGGGAAGCATTATTATTTCCAATTCCTAAAAGGATCTTTCCATATTTTATTTTATAACCCAGGTATGCATTAGCCATATTATTGGTTTGTGCAACCCCAAATAACACCCTGTACAATCTAAAATTTAACGACACATGGACAGGAGCAAATTCGTAAATCCTGAAATCATATTGGCTTTTTAAAGATGGTTGGGCATAACCATGTGATCTTTTAAAGTTCAAACCTTCCCAAAACGAAATAACAACTACTGGGGAAAAGTTGAAGATTGATGAATCATTAGAAATAGAAGCTCCTATGGCAAAAGTATGACTTAGTAAAGTATATGGTTTTGAATAACTAATTTCAGATGATTTTAATAATGAACTGTCTGAAACTATATTCTTTCGGTATTCAGAATTGAAATCAGTTGAAAAGCCTAATTTATATGAGAGGAAAAAATACTGGCTACGTAACATAAATCCTGCAAATGCGCCAATTTTATTCGATTTAAAGACTGAACTATCAGTTGCATAAGTATTTTGAAGGGTTTTGTTTAAAATATTATCCACGTCAAAAGTTTGGGCATGATAAAAATCATTAGACAGCGTGTGGGTATATGTCAACATAAATGAGGGTTCGAAAACAATCCTGGAGTTCACTATATGCAGATAATGAAGAGGGTATTTTGGTGAGATAAAAACCCCTGTATTAAAGGTTTCCGAATTATAATCTTGCTTACTTATACCCAAATGAGATACAGGACCAGTTAACTGATCCGTACGGTCGTAGTTGTTATCTGATTGGCTATACAGGCAATAAGCCCCTGTTGCCAGGTTTTTCCTTTTTGATAGCCTGTCGTAGGAAACAAAAAAGTCCTTTGAATATTTCTCCTCAAAAAAACTTTTCTTTTTACTGTTCTGATATGCAATTACTACAGCATTACTATCTGTCCCTGAAAATGATGGGTTAATAAGCAATGGTGTTTGTGGTAAGTTTACAAAATTCTGTGAATATGATTTTTGGTAAAATAACCCCACCAAAATCAAATAGAAAACTATCCTTCTCATTGTCCTTTTCTTTATCTTATTACTTCAAGCCAACCTTTGTATTTGCACTCCTCGTTTTGTTTTAAAACATATAAATACACACCATCAGGAACGTTCTCAGCGTTCCAGTTATTGTTGTACTGGTGGTTTTCGTAAACAAGGCCTCCCCAGCGGTTTAGTATTTTTATTTCGGGCCATTCTGATACTTTACTTTTCACATTCCAGGTGTCGTTTACCCCATCGCCGTTTGGAGTTATAACATTGGGTATGTCCCATTTCGACTCCTTAACTAATAAAGTATCAGATGCTTCTCCGCATCGGTTGCTTGCAGTTACAATAGTTTGGCCAGGCTGATTGACTGTTATTTCAGAACCCTGGAAATTGTTGCTCCATTTATAAACAAAATCATTGGAAGGATTTAACACCTTTAGATTTATTGCCTGGCTTCCACACTGAAAGCTGGTGTCTGGGGTTGCTTTTACCACTGGTTCGGGAAGTATTTCTATTTTAAAATTGCTTTTTACATGACTGCATTTATCATACAAGGTTACTTTTAACAGATATTCTCCTCTTTTGGTGTACTTATGTTTTATCAGGCCGGAATTTGTATTGGTCACCAACTTGGTGCTATCTCCAAACTCCCAAACCAGACTATCGCCCGGCAAGGGCTCAAGGATGGTAAATGCCACACTGTCATTTACGCAAGTATTATTGATATTCATGTTAGATACCGAAACCTTTGGCAAGGGTTTATTTACAAAGTCCGGGTCAAAATAGTTAGAGATGAAATTGGGTGTTACCACACCATTGCCATCTGATGTGTTGTCGTTTCGATAGGTTACCTCAACGAAAAATTTTGGCACCAGTGAAGGGGAACCTTCCGGATCATTTATGTAATTAAAATACCTCGTACAAGGAATTTCCACAACAGCCTTACATTCCTGGGATAGCTGGTTGGTTTCAATAATACCAGTAGGGCATAAGCCAATAAGGGCCGATTCATAAGTTGTTGTCTTTCCAACAATTTCCCTTTTTTTCATGATGGTTGAATCAAGGCTCACCCTTCTTCTTACAATTACTAAACCATCTTTGTATGAATTGTCTTCTTCCATAGTATAATAATACTTGCCACTTGCTGAAAGCAAATTAGTATAATAAAAAGCTCCGCTATTACTAGATTTATTACCGGATGTATAATATACTATTGGAAAAACATATTTAAAGATGCCAACATTTTTATCAAATTTTAATAAAGAAATTACATTTTTCTGGGATATTAAATAAACGAACTTTTCTGGCCCGCTTTTAAAAATTGCAATATCACCTTTAGAGGAGATAACTAGTGGCTGTTCATCCCTTATGTATTCAGGTACTGGAGATTTTATTGGGCCTTCTATAATACCTGAACCATATTTGACCAGATAGGTATAAATAGTTTTTTCGTCAGTTTTGCTGCTTGCAATCCAAACGTCCTTTCCATTGGCATGGAAGGTTGCACTGAAAAAACTTGAAGTGGGTGAATCCGGTACTGAAGGAATATTAAAAATAGAAATAACTTTTCCAAGCCCTTTATTGGCAGAAAGGTCAACCACATGGTAAGACATACAATGACTACCCCTGGCCAAATTAGAACCATTATTAAAAATATAATAAATACAGTCGTTAATAGGAATGATTAAAGGATTCACACGGTAACCGGGAATATTATTATATTCAACAGTATCCTGGGGCCCGTCCATTGGTTCATGGTTTTTGTTAAATATAACTGCCCCGTTGAAATAAAAAAGTAAATTTCCATACTTGTCACTTTGGGTAGCTACCCGGGCGGTGAATAAGTCTTTAACAAAGAATTTTGCCGGGTTTTCGTACCTGCTTACCGGATAATTATTAAAATTATATCCATAACTTTTTAAACCAAAACCCATCCAGTTAAAAGCTTCCCTCTGCGAATATCCTTTGATACTTAAACCAATGAGAATGATCAGAAACCATTTACGCATAATAAAACAAGCAGTCTGCCAAATATTCTCTGGCAGACTGCTTTTTTCAAATGATTATTTTTGTAATTTTTCCCTGAACAATGTCTGTCCGTTTTGGACAACCTTACATATATAAACTCCTTTATTTAAGGAAGTAGTATTTACTTGTGCAGGACCAAACCCATAAGCTTGGCTTAAAATGATCTTACCTGTAACATCCAGGAGTTCAATTGCAGCTTCTCCACTACCGGTTAAATTAATATTAACCTGGTCGGTAAACGGATTAGGGTAAATTGTACCTGAAGAATTGACAGTCGCCACCACATCTTCATTTGTTTCCTGACGCAGTTGTTTCGGAGGGCAGCCACCAAAATAATAAAGGTTGTTTATGTATCCGCCTTTTGTCACATAAAAAAGGTGAATTCCGGCAAAATTTAAATCTGTTTCTGCCTGGTCTCCAGGGTTTACATTGTCTGTGGCATAAATCACATTATAGCCTCCATTTTTATTATAGATTTCTATAATGGCACCATTGTCGTAACTGGCATAATAAATAGTACCAGTAGATTGGTTCACTGTGAAGTGTCCGTTTGTACCTGCACGCCCCAAAGGTAATTGTAAAGGGTTGTTAAAAGAACTGCCGTTTTTTACAGAAGTGAATATATTTCCGCATTTGGAATATATCACATCTCCAAGCCTGTTAAACCTTATATCAGTATAACAGTAAATGTTGTTATCTATTGTTCCTGTTGTATTGTCATAGCCTTTGTATTTCAATGTTTGGCTCCCGTTAACCTGCTCGACGTAAAATACCCGGCTATTGTTTATTTCAATACCATACACCGTAGCTGTACTGATAAACTCGCTTGCCTGTGCATCACCAGGAGTGAATTTGTAAATTTTATTTCCAGTTCCCCTGAAGAACAAGTTTCCGGTTACCTTATCTACATTAAGCGATCCTATAGCATTATTAGAATTTATCACCTTAACAGGCGGCAAATTTGTATTATAAATATCTACATAGGAAATGTTCCCTGCATTATCAATGTAATATAAATACTGTGGGGCATTATACGGGCCAATTGCAATGCTATTGCCCGTTGTCTTGCCATTCGTAAGATTTGGAAGGGAATTAAGAACCCACTGGCTTGATCTATTGTCAAAAGAATAATAATAACCCTTTCCATTTGAACCTATGAAGAAAACCTCGTTATAAATGTTGACTGCAATAGAGTTCCCGGAAACAGTAGAAGGTTGAGGTATCCTAGGAAGTACACCAGAATTCCATCCGCTAGAAAAACTGCTGCTTCCGACCCTGATGTCATTATACTGCCAGTTTGAAGGAAGATACGCAGGAAGAGGTGTAGAAGGGCAATTCCTGTCGTCTATCCCTGTTATCCGAATTGATTGAAAGCCACTGTTGTTGGCATGGAATACATTGCTACCCGGATCACCTGCTTTAATCGTAGTTTGTGTACCATTAGGAAAATACCCTGATTGACTTTCCCAATTGACCCTCACATTTGTTGCAGGACCTTGAATGTTTGGGGTAAGAGTCAAGTTATTATCACAATAAACATCTCCAGGGACAGATAGATAATAAAAAGGCTTTTCTTTGATTTGAAATAAGCTGGGTTGATTTATACCACCACCTAAAAACTTTTCTGCGGGATAAACAGGTACATCTGTATTACAGGTATGAACTACCGCTATGAAATCTCCTCCTTTGATACCCCCAGGATTGCCAGCTTGCCTAACATAAACCGTTTTTAGGTCCGGGCCAAAATATATATTTTTATTGTTATTAGTAAAAGCCGTTTTACCATCAATTTTCCAGAGGGTAGGAATAGACCAACCATAAGTTGCCTTATTGTCATTAAAGTCCTTTGTCCCTTCTTTAATAGTGATAGCAAAACCGTTGGCAGCTTCATCGCATCCCATGGTTGGTTTATAATCTTTAAAAATTAGTTGGCCAGAGGTTGAATAATAAAGAACAGGCGGCTGGGCAATGTTAATGGTTTTGCTGGTGGTATATGAACCGCAACCATTGCTTCCTGTAATGCTTATTGTTTTGGGGCCTGGGCTGGTAAAATTATTTATAGAAGCACCATGGCCCCAGTTGCTGTTTATTGTGGCATCCTGCGCACTAAATGAATAACTTACCCCATAATTATAAGAGGACACCTCATATTGTACACCAGCATAGCAAGAAGGAGTGCCAGTAGAGGAAAAGTTTGTGTTATATGCATCGGGGGTTGCAAAAGTTGGTACATACCTGCCATCAGATTTTATACAAAAACCATTTGCTAAGCCGGTTGCATCCACTGAGATTCCAATTCCACCATTTTGGTTATAAGCCGGGGTAATAGAAATATTTTTTGGTTTTGCTACATTTTGTAAGAAGAACGGGTCATAACTGTTTGCAACCCTAGCAACGACTGTATTTCCAGACCCATAAAAAATTCTTATTTCCCTATTATCATGGTTATAGCTTATAATATAAATATCGGTGTAGTTATAACTATAATCAATAGCGTCAGGGATAACATTTCTAACCCAGCTGTTTATGTCTCTACCGTTAACAGCAGTGATATATCCAAAACTTATTCTCCATTCAATATTTTTAAAAGTTTCAAACTGAATCCCGTATTCTGCAGAAGAACCAAAGCAAATAAAACCGCTTCCATTAGGATCTAAAAGAGAACGGTTACACGGATCAAGACCACCAAAAAGGTCCCCAATTAAACTTTCCGTTCTTAGTTGTTTTGAACTTGTGTCAGACTTTAACTGCCCAAAAGAATAATTAGAAAGTAAGATTGCAAAAATAAGCAACCGGCTTGCGGAAAAACATACTTTTTTCCATTGTAAAAACTGTTTCATTGTTGTTTGTTTATTTTAATTAAAAATTATTTTGCAATTGTAAACCAACTACAAAAATAATCCTAATTAAAAAATAAATAATATGTTATCTCTTGATTAACAGCACGTAATAGTTATATAAAATCAGCAAAAGTCAATATTCTAATTAACCTTCTTCACCAAAATTGTTATTTTGTTAAAATCTGAAGCGTCATTTATCACTTTTCTAAACTCTTCAAATTTTTCTACAGGGAAGGATGTCCTGTTATAATACTCCCGGCAATTCACCACCAATTCTCCGTTTTCAATTTTGTAAGTTGATTTAAAGCCAAACATGGGGCCTTGTGAATCGTCGTAAGCGTGGTTAATATTCAGTTTGTCAAGTCCCTCAAGTTTAAAACCAGCAGGGATTTTTACCTTGATAATTCTTTCATAAGAATGAGCATAAGGCATGTCTATAGGGTTTTGCCTCTTTTTTTCCTGGTAAATCTGCTCTTGAGGACCAATGAGTTCCCCTATTTTAAGTAAAACATTGTTGCCTGCCTTTTCGAGGTATACATCAGTTTTTAAGGTAGAGGAAATGATCAGGGGCGCTTTATACTGAGCCAGGTTTGTTATGTCATAATTTTCAACTTTAATATCTGATACTGTGGTCTCCTTTACACCATTAGTTAAAACGTTTTGGATCAATTCCTTTTTTTGCTTTTCGTCTGAATAAAAATAATACTGTTTCAGGTTCATTGTTGCATAGTCTGACATTTCTTTCTTGACCTCAATTGAAGTGCTTGAAAGATCATTTTCGATGGTGACACTGATGAAATGTTTGTCGGTACTTTTTTCAATTTCATTATATGCCATGGTTTTGATGCTGGTTGTATTCTTCCTGGTCTTTCCTTCAGTGACTGGAGTAATAAAAACACCTTGCTGACCGAGTAAACCGGCTGGCAGATAACCAGTCCTTAAAAGCTGGTTACCTGGTGTAATGTAGTTTTTTGATTCAGGAAGATAGATTACCACGTCGTTTAAAAACGACCAGGAATCAAAATCAGGATCGAATTTCTTATCCTCTTTATCGCAGGAAATCACTATTTCAAAAGGCACTTTTGCCCTATCCAATCCTAAAGCAATTAACTGAGTGATACCAAATAAGCTTGCATACTTGTTTTTGATAATACCTGAAACCAATTCTTCATCCTTTACATTTTGTACCAGGTTAATATTCGATTTGAAGTAATTTTCAACCGCAAATGCTTTTTCTTCTGAGGTTTTATTTCCCAAGGCCAATTTTTTGATGATT